>JAKQGT010000032.1 GCA_029556005.1 Chlamydiota bacterium
CAAGGGGAAAAGATTGCGGATTCCTTGAGCTAAAGTTAGAGGGGTTGTTTGCCCTAAAGCGCAGGCATGGCGGTACTGAAAAGCGGCAATGCGGATGCGTTCATGTTGGTGTTTATTGAGGGCAATCCATCGGTAAGCTGCGGGATCTCCAAAGACTCCATGGATACAAGAGTTCATGAAGCAATCATTTCCTTGGTTGCGTATACCAGGGGCTTCTAGGGATTGAGGGAGCCAGTTACGAGGAGCTGGTTGAAGAAGATCTTCAGTATGGGGGAGGCGTTTTAAGAGTTCGCCGACTAAACGTTGGCTGCGCAAGAGTTTTTGGTTGATCTGAACCGCTTCGAGTTTTTTTCCGTTAAATTCTGCTTGATGGGCTTTAATCCATTCTCCCGCTTCAGCAACCATTTTAAGAATGGCGCCAACGCGTCCCATTTCTCTTTCTAAGCCTTGTTGATCCCCTTCGCGAAGCTGGATAATACTTCTTTCTACAAGATCTTGGCGGCTATCTAACTCATTATAGACAAACTTTTGGAAGACGTCGTAGGAAGCTGCTTTTGCCAAAGTGGGGACAACGGCCACTTCTCTTTCAATCACTTCGGGAAGGAGTAAATCTCCAAGGGATGCAAAGAGACCTTTGATCCAATGAAGCCAAGCATCTAAATTGAACCAACCCTGCGGAACTTGTGCAGCGGGCTCTAAATGAACAGGCTGATAGGGGTCTTTGGGCCCGACTCTATTTGGTGGTAAAATTGCCACTTGTGACATAATTCTTCCTTCTAACTTCTAAAATGTGCTATTTTGCCGAGGATTATACCACATCTTTTTTTTGTCTGAAGGAGAATTTTCACAAAATTGAGAAAAAATAGGCGCATTTTAATTTTAATAGGCTCTTTTTTCCTGTGTATAGGAGGAATTTTGAGAGGAGAATGGGTAGAAAAAATTTTAAATGAGATGACCCTTCAAGAAAAAATTGGACAACTTTTGATTGTTCCTGCTTGTCCTCAATTCGATCCCGAAGTCCTTTTTGAGGTGATGGAAACCTATCATATTGGAACGGTCTTAATCAAACAGGGGCATCCTCTTGCCCAAGTCCCTTTTCTCAATACTCTCCAAAATCGTTCAAAATTGCCTCTTCTTTGCGTAGCGGATGCAGAATGGGGATTAGGGATGCGGATGGAAAAAACTCTTTCTTTTCCTAAAAATCTCACGCTCGGTGCGATTCAAAATGAAGCGCTCCTGTTTGAGCTCGGAAAAATGTTAGGGGAGCAGTGCAAACTAGTTGGAATCCATCTGAATTTTGCGCCGGTTGTAGATGTGAATAATCACCCTCATCATCCGATCATTGGGATGCGCTCCTTTGGCGATGATGAAGATGCTGTGAGTCGGAAAGGAGCCCTTGTGATTCGAGGAATGCAAGAAGCGGGGATTTTAGCTTGTGCAAAACATTTTCCTGGACATGGGGGGGTAGAGATTGATTCTCACCACGGACTTCCCACCCTATCCTCATCTAGAATCGCCTTAAAACCCTTTAAAGAGGCTCTGACTGCAGGGGTAAGATCCCTGATGTCTGGACATCTTTTTGTTCCGAAGCTGGATGGCGAACACCCCGCCTCTCTTTCTTACCCCATGATGACAACCCTTTTAAAAGAGGAGTGGGGATTTGAAGGTTTATGTATTACAGATGCCCTGAATATGAAGGCCTTAAGTGAGAATTATGGAGCTGAAGAAATTGCAGAGAAGGCCCTATTAGCAGGACATGATCTGCTTCTTTATGGAGCCCACCTTTATAACGATGTAGAAGCCATTTTGAAAAAGCTCATTCCCGTGGCTTTTAGAGCGATTGAAACGGCTGTGAAAGAGGGGAGGATTTCTGAAAAGCTTATCGATGAACACGTTTACAAAATTCTTCTCGTGAAAGAGGGTTTGGGTTTGCACCAAAATCGCTATACCCCCTTGCCAGAGGATTTAATGGAGAGACTTCACTCAGAGGCGGCGTGCCATTTACGGGATACCCTTTTTCAAGAAGCTGTGACTGTTGTGAATGGGACCCTTCTTCCTGCTCAAGAGACGGGATATGTGAAACTCTGGGAGGAAAAATCGATTCCCTCTCATGAGACTCTAGTCGTAGCACTCAATCACTCAGACCAGATTCCCTGTTTACAGGAAATATGTAGAGAGCATCCCCGAGTCATTGTGGCTCTTTTTGCCTCTCCCTATTTGCTGAGAGAGCTTCCGCCTGTCACGACTGTGGTAGGATATGAGTGGTGTGAAGCAGCAGAAAAAGCGGTTTGGGATGTTATAGAGGGAAAAGCAAAAGGAAAAGGGGAGCTACCCATAGCTCCCCTTTAGACGGTCTTATTTCTCGTCGTCGTCGAGGACTTCAATTTCAGCCTCTTCGATCTCTGAGTTTTCCTTTTTGGGTGGCTCGTGTCCAGGTGCTGCCCCCATATCAGGTCCAGGTGCTCCTCCCTGTTGTTGCCCTTTCTTTTGCATCTCTTCACCAATTTTTTGGATATAGGTGTTGAGATCTTCTGTGGCTCGGGTAATCGCAGAGGTGTCAGTCCCTTTAAGGGCTTTTTTCACCGCATCGATACGCCCTTGAATTTCACCATTAAGGGTATCGGGGATTTTGTCTCCGTAATCCTTCAGGGCTTTTTCTGCTTGGAAGACAAGACCGTCCGCCTTATTGCGGGTTTCGATCTCTTCTTTCTTTTGTTTATCTTCTTCGGCATGTTCTTCGGCATCTTTAACCATCCGCTCGATTTCCTTATCATCGAGACCTGATTTTGCCTCGATACGAATCTTCTGCTCTTTTCCAGAGCCTAGATCTTTTGCAGAGACATGGAGAATCCCATCCGCATCGATGTCAAAAGCGACTTCAATTTGAGGTGATCCTCTAGGGGCGGGAGGGATATCTGTGAGGTCGAAACGCCCAATTTCCTTATTATCCTTCGCCATTTTTCTTTCCCCTTGAAGGACAACAATGGTTACAGCGGGTTGGTTATCCATAGCTGTAGAGAACACTTGTTTCTTCTGGGTAGGGATGGTGGTGTTCCGTTCTACTAGGGGAGTGAGAATGCCCCCTAATGTTTCAATTCCTAGAGTCAAAGGAATGACATCGAGAAGAAGAACATCTTTCACATCTCCCGCAAGGACTCCCCCTTGAATCGCAGCGCCGGTAGCAACGACTTCATCTGGGTTGACCCCTTTGTGGGGCTCGCGTCCAAAGATCTCTTTTACCTTCGCTTGAACCGCAGGCATACGGGTCATTCCACCCACCAAAAGGACATCGTCGATTTGGTCTTTGGTGAGACCTGCATCTTTTAGAGCATTCACACAGGGTTGAACGGTGCGCATAATTAAATCAGAGGCTAAGCTCTCAAATTTTGAACGGGTCAATGTAAGAGCTAAATGCTTAGGTCCACTGGCATCCATGGTGATGAAGGGTTGATTGATCTCGGTTTGCTGAGTACCCGAT
>JAKQGT010000041.1 GCA_029556005.1 Chlamydiota bacterium
CCTTCCCTTACTGAAGTGAAGGAGATGTTCGAAGAGGTTGGATCGTACTCATAATATAAAATGAGCCGGTTACAACCGTTAGAGCTTTTTGAGCTCTTGCCTCAGCGTAAGCCTCTTTAAAGTTTAAGATGTGCGCATCTGGGATACGTTCCAGTAAATCCTCCGTGGGAATTAATCGTGGATGCTCAGCTTGAATGAGGACGATCCGATCGGCATACGAGCGGATAATTTCAGCCGATTTCTCGACCTGTTTATCTTTAGACATCCCCAGCAAAACGTGGATTTTCTTGCCGGGGAAGTCTCTTTTAATCTTCTCAAATAAATAGGTAAATCCTGCGGGGTTATGGGCAACATCAAAAAGGATATCCCCCCGTCTTTCATACCGACAGGGGGGGCTTTTCCTTAGCCCGGCCTCGTCGGAATCAAAGGGGATGTGTTTGAGAGCTTCTCGAGCTATGCTGATATTACTTTCCCCCGCCAAGTAGACTTTTTCCCCTTTCTCTAGAATGGGTTTTAGGGCCGCTTTTTTCCCCACAACAACGGGGACACCCTTTTTAATGATCCCCGCTTTTTCTCGGGCTATTTCTTCCAGGGTCTCTCCCAAAATAGATTGATGATCATAGTCGATTGATGTGATGATCGAAAGGAGGGGACGAATAATATTGGTCGCATCGAGTCTCCCCCCTAAACCCACCTCAATGACAGCAACATCGACCTCTTCCTTTGCAAAATAGTCAAAAGCCAGCAGGGTGGTGATCTCAAAAAATTTAGGAGATTCAGAGAGTTGAAACAGCTTTTCTAACCCTTGAACGACTTCCTCTTCTGAGATCATTTCTCCATTAATTTGAATCCGCTCCCGGTAAGTAAAGAGATGGGGGGATGTAAAAAGACCTACCCGATACCCAGCTAAATGTAAACATTCAGCCAATTTAGTAGCGACACTCCCCTTTCCATTGGTTCCCCCAACGTGAATGGAGGGAAAATCATTTTGAGGATTCCCTAAAGCCTCTGCAAGCTTTAAGGGGCCGGAAAGGTCACTTTTTAGATCGCTGGCTCGATTGAGAGAAAAAAGGTGCTCTAACCATTGTTCGTAGGATTTCATGACGCCCCAAAAAGCTTCATCACAGCCTCTTCATCAACCCAGGAACATCCCAGTTGCACATGGGGTTTGACACTTCCATGAAAGTCAGAACCTCCACTGATTAACCACCCTTTTTTCTTAGCAATCTTGAGCCATTTTTTTTCTTGTCCATGATGAAAAAGGCCGTAATAACACTCGATTCCATCAAAGTCCATCTCTAAAATGGCATCCAAAACCTTCTGTTTTTGGATGAGGTGGGGGTGGGCAATAAAGGCCTTTCCCGAAGCGGCATGAATCTTTTCAATCGTCTCTTCAGGGGTAAATGAAGTGCCCGGTTCAAAACATCTTTTTCCCTCTCCAATGTAGAGATCAAAAGCCTCTTGAATGGTGCTCACGACTCCGTGTTCTAGCATCAGTTGGGCAATATGGGGACGCCCTATAGAGCACTCAATTCCAAACCGTTTTAACTCCCCTTCTTCAATCAAAATCTTTTGCTCTTGGAGTTTGTGGAGGATCGCCCGATTACGCTCCCTGCGCCGTTTTTGGTGTTGGGCGCAAAAATCTAGGAGAGCAGGGGTGCGGTTAAAAGCATACCCTAAAATATGAATGGGATAGTTTTCATAGCGCGAAGAGAACTCGACCCCAGGAAATAGACAGATACCGAGCCTTTCAGCCACTCGGAAAGTTTCTTCCGTATAGGCATCCACAGTATCGTGGTCGGTAATCGAAAGGGCGGAAAGCTCTTTTCTTTTTGCTTCTGCTAGGAGTTCTTCAGGAGATAGGGTCCCATCTGAACAGGTCGAATGGCAGTGGAGATCAGCACGATACATCAGTTCCTTTCCTTTCCCATTGATAGGGTACAGGGCGCACTTCCATTTCGAGATCCCTCCCTGTTTGTTTTTTGATTTCCCCTTTTACTAAAGAAATAAGCTCCATCACATCTTTTGCTGTCGCACTCCCTCTATTGACAATAAAATTTCCATGCTTAGTCGAAACCTCAGCTCCCCCGACCTTTTTTCCTTTAAGGCCACACTGCTCAATGAGGGCTCCTGCAGCGATGTCATCGGGGTTGCGAAAAACACATCCGGCACTCTTTTCCCCATAAGGTTGGGTCCTTGTCCGGTATTCAATGATCTCCAACTGCTCCTCTCTAGCTCGCCCCCTTTTTCTGAGTTGAAACTCCCCCGCAACAATCATAACATCCATCTTTTGAAAGGAGGAAAAGCGGTAGGAAAAAGTGAGGGCATCCTTGGATTTTTTCATGACATTCCCTGCACCATCGACATAGGTAACTGACGCTAAGCTATCTTGGGTTTCAAAACCATTTGCTCCCGCATTCATGTAGATGGCTCCCCCCACTGTCCCGGGAATTCCAGAAGCAAACTCTAATCCACTCCACCCTTTTTTAGCTGTCTTTGCCCCAAGCAAAGAAAAAGAGTAGCCCGCTCCTACCTCAACT
>JAKQGT010000078.1 GCA_029556005.1 Chlamydiota bacterium
GACTGGTTGGACCATCTCGGTGTCAAGTGTATCGCCATAGAGATGCTTCCAGGCTATTTGATTAATGCTTTCGATATCTTTCCGATTGGTCACTACCGCTTCGTTCCATACGTCTTGCAAGAATTTATTCACTGCTGGAGCTAGCGTTTGATTGTTAGGGGTGAACTTTTCATTCACAATATGGAAGTACATGGATGAAGCTTTCACTAAATCTGTAGCAGAAAGGCCTTGAGCACTGGGGAAGTCTAGCGTGATATTTGAGCCTTCTTGACGAATAGAGACTTCAGAAACCCCCATTTTGTTTACGCGATTATAAAGCTCATTGATTCCTTGCTTGATGTCAGCATCATTTGTGACGACTTTGTTGCTATTGTCGCGGAGTTGAATCTGTACTGTTTTTCCTCCAGAAAGATCAAGTCCCCAATGGAGGATTTTACGATCATCTCCCCGGAAGTATTTGCGCGCACTGAGAGCGAGATTGCTGAGGAGGGGATTTTGGGTTGGAGCGGGAATATCATACTTAGTACCACTACTTGTACTGACCTCTGCAGCTTGGTATTCGTCTCGCCACTTAAGAAGGTCTTCATGCTCCTGGGTCTCGATCCGGTTTTGTGCTAAGATCCGTTGTTCGACATTGGTAAACTCAAGGGTGGCGTATTTTCTAGTTCCATGTACGGTAAAGTCTTCACGGGTTGCACTTAAGATGTTATTATAAAAGTCCTCTGCTTCAAAAATGAAATCTTTAGCAAAATTTGTACTTAAAGGATAGGTGGTTCCTGGGTAACCGTAGAAACCGTTGTTTTGCAAAAGCTCTCGTAGGTTTGTGAAGTCTTGAATGAATGCGCGTGCTTGGGGAGAGTTCGGGTTTTCGCTCAGTTTGTTTAAAATTTCCTGAGTCCCTTTGGCAATCACATAAACGGAATTGGTTCTAAATCCCGAAGAAGGTTGCGTTTCAAATTGTGCAGGGGCATAAACCACTAAGCCAATTTTTTGCTCGAGGGCGGGAAGATTTTGAAATGTTTGATAATCATAAATCGGAAATGCCGAGCGTTTTAGATCAGGATGAGACGGATTCCATTCTGTTCTAAGGAGATGCAACAGCTGCTCAGCTTGTTTTTTTGCAATCGAGCCAAGATCCATCACCAAAAGGCTTTGGCTATTCGTCAAAGTGTTTAGGTGGACAGCAAAGTGATTGCCCTGCGGAGTGAGCACTTCTCCTGTTTCTCGGCTGATTCGAGCAATTTCGTTGTAGATGAGTTGGCTAAGCGATTCACTCAGATAAGATTTTGTGGTGGCAATTTTATTTTTGTAGGCTTCGATATCTTCATGGAGTTCTAAGTCGATGCGGTCATTATTCCAGTCGATGTGAATGGCGCTGATTAAGGGACTTAAGGATCCGACGGGGATCGAGTGGATCCCTTGGCCTTCTTTTTGAGAGAGAGCAATATCTTGCTTCAATTTGGCATAGGTCCAAGGAGAGGGACCTGAGCTAAAGCTACTATTCTGCCGATTTAGAATTCCAATTGTTGCGCTCAGCTTCTCTTCTTTTGACTTCAGAAAATCGAGTCTTTGTTGATCTTGTGTGTCAAGAAAGCCGCCACTTTCTCGTTTTTTTGCTTCGGCATCTTGGAGGGAAATTCTCTCCAACTTGAGTTGGTCTAGGTAGCTTTCAAAACTGCGAGTCAGCTGGTCAATGGCCCCTTTCTTATTCTCCATGGGGCCTTGTGTGAAAGTCGCATAGTAACGTTTGGCAATAGGGGAACTTTCTCCAAATACTTTTGAATAGGTCAGGATGTTGTGAGAAAGGATTTGAAGAAACTCTTCGGAACGGGGGTTATTTTTGTGGTGTAAAATGGTTTCAAGGAACTGTGCATTTTCACTAATCCCTCCAACAGCTAAGCCGACTTGCATCACCCGATCATCGATGATTTCTTGATAAAGAGGGGCAATAGAGCCATCACTCTCTCTTTTGGGGGTGAATTTAAAATAGGAGTTCACCTGAGTTGTATCAAAATGGATGGGAATAGCCCTTTGAAGGGTGACGACCTGAGGATCTTGATCTAGATTGTCTTGAATGAGAGAGAGCTGAGCGGGGATAAAAGGGATAAGAGAGCCAGCTCGAGGGATATGTCTACGGAGCTTTTCTGCGTCTTCAGAGTTGTTATACCGTACATGAATCAGTTGAGGGTTCTCTGCATCTAAAGTGACGGTTGAAGCTTTCAGTCCTAGCAGCTTGTTGTAAGATTTTAGCCAGTCAATGGCTTGGGGTTCAAGAGCATTCACTCGATTCACAGCAGCTTTTGCTACAGCTTCAGCACGTTTTTCTCCAATAGGATGGTTCAAAGGCTTTGAATAGAAGAGGACTGTCGGGAGTATGTTGTACAGGGTGAGAAGAATGACAACTGTAATAAGCACAAATTGCCAACGCTTTTGCCGTTCCATAGAGCTAAAATCCTTATATTTTTTAAAAAAATAGGATAGCTTCCTCAGAGGATTATGTCTAGAGAAAACATTGTGTGTAACTCTCAAGATGTGATAGTAATATTTATTAAACTGATTCAAATGGAAAATGATGTCTACAATTGCAGTTGTTGGTCTTCAGTGGGGAGATGAGGGGAAAGGTAAAATTATTGATTTGCTTGCCAAGGATGTGCATGCTGTGGTGCGCTCTTGTGGGGGGCATAATGCAGGGCATACTGTTATTGCGGAAGGGAAGGAGTATCACTTTCATTTAATTCCTTCAGGAATTCTTTACCCCCAAACAAAGTGTTATATTGGCGGAGGAACGGTCATTGATCCCAAATCTTTAATTGCCGAATTAGAAATGCTTAAACAGCACGGGATCTCCGTTAAAAATCGTCTTTTTATTTCTCCTTATGCTCATGTGATTTTCTTTTATCACCAAAGGCTGGATCAGTTGAAAGAACAAACGGGAATGCCTATTGGAACCACGGGACGCGGCATTGGCCCGTGTTATGTGGATGCGGCTGCTCGGGAGGGAATCCGTGTGGGTGAGTGGATAGATCCAGAGGTTTTTAAAAAAAGATTGCTTAACGTCTTGGCTGAAAAAAATCGGGTGCTTCAGCTGCTGTATGAAGTGGACTCCCTCGATTATGAAGTGCTTTTAGAAGAGTACTCCGCTTATGCAGAGCGTTTAAAGGAATTTGTCGTCCCTTTTGAAGATGCCCTCGATCAAAGCATTCAAAAAGGGGATAAAGTGCTTTTTGAAGGGGCTCAAGGGGCTCTATTAGATGTGACTTTTGGAACCTACCCCTTTGTCACCTCCTCTTCTACCTTGACTGCAGGGCTTGCTAAAGGGGTAGGTATCGGCCCTAATCGTATCCATCGCATCCTTGGGGTGGTCAAGGCCTATACGACGCGTGTGGGGAATGGGCCGTTTCCTACAGAGTTTTCTAACCAAGAGCTTTCCCATTTTTCCTCTCATAAAGAGGCGCGCGAATTTGGGACTTCAACGGGGAGAAAGCGGCGGATGGGGTGGCTCGATGTTCCTCTTCTAAAGCAGGCGATTCGATTCAATGGGGTAGATGCCTTAGCTTTGACGAAGCTAGATATTTTAGATACGCAAGATTTTATAAAAATTTGTGTGGGTTATAAAGGACTTGAAAATGTGCCGATTTATCATGAGCATTGGAAAGAAATTGAGCCCATTTATGAGACCCTTCCAGGGTGGAAAGAATCGACAAAAATGATGAAAAAGCTAGAAGAATTCCCAAAAAATGCTAGAATATTTGTCGATCGAATTCAACACCTCTTAAATCGCCCGATCGAGCTATTGTCATTTGGGCCAGAAAGAGAAAAGACTTTATTTTTGTAAATGAATGATCCATCGCTTGTGACAGTCGAAAACCCTATTTATTCTGAAGAAGATTACGCTTCCCTCGACCCCAAATTAATTCCTGAACATATTGCCATTGTGATGGATGGAAATCGGCGTTGGGCAAAAAAGTATGGCAAACCGATTGAGGCGGGGCATTGGCGTGGAGCAGAACAACTGGACTTGATTGTTCGAGCTGCCGCTGAGCTCGGTGTAAAAGCCCTCACAGTCTACTCTTTTTCGACGGAAAATTGGAAACGTTCCAAAAATGAAGTTGACCTTTTGATGCAGCTTCTTGAGGCTTATCTCATCAATAAACGGCAGACACTGATCAAAGAAGGGGTGAGGCTTCATACCATTGGAGATACATTGCGTCTTCCGGAAAGCATTCAATTACAACTGCAAGAAAGCATGCGAGCTACCCAGCAATGTGAAAAAATTGACTTGATCTTGGCTCTTAATTATGGGGGGCGAGATGAATTGCGGCGCGCTATTCTTAAAATGTCAAAGGAGGTAGAAAAGGGAAAGCTCCATTGGGAAGATCTTTCTGAAGAGACGATCTCTTCCTATTTAGACACAGCTCCTTGGCCCGATCCTGATTTATTGATTCGCCCCAGTGGTGTGCAAAGAGTGAGTAATTTTTTAATTTGGCAGATTTCTTATAGTGAAATGGTGACAACCGATACCCTTTGGCCCGATTTTTCTCCTAAAGACTTGCTTCATGCGATTGCTCAATACCAAGGGCGCCAAAGGCGATTTGGAGGTTAAATGCAGTTTCAAGATCTATCTAAACGTTTTGTGACTTCGATTATCTCTCTAGCTGTTCTCATTTGTATTTTGGTTTTTTCTTATGTCGGGGTCGTGAAGTGGATTATTACCCTTTTTACGGCTGGGTTGGGTGCCATTGGAATTTGGGAGTATGGACGCTTAGCGAATCTTACAGAAAAGAAAGGTTTGGTTGAACTCTGCATAGCTATCGGGGCTTTAATGATCCTTGGCTTTTTCATTTCCACCTTTGATCATACGTTTTCTATCCTCCCTTTCATCCTATTGTTTTTTGGGATGATTTGTGTTTTCCTCTATCATTACGATAAGATCGATGGTGCCATTACCTCTTTAGCCAAAAGTCTCTTTGGCATTTGTTATGTTGCGATTCCTCTAGGGTTGATGTTAAAAATTCTTTATCTTTATAGTCCCTGTAAGATGGGGCATGAAGGGCGACTCTGGCTTCTTTATCTATTAGTGGTCACTAAGATTACAGATATTGGGGCTTATTTTGGAGGGAGGCTTTTAGGGCATAGAAAACTAGCTCCTCAACTCAGCCCTGGAAAAACGATTACAGGTGCTGCTTTTGGGTTTGTTTCAGCCATTATTTTTAGTTTTCTTTTTTATCTTGTCTCTCATTTTATTGGAGGGTTTCATCTTTCACTCATGCAAAGCCTGTATTTGGGAGCTCTACTGGGATTTTTAGGACAAGTGGGAGATTTAGCAGAATCTCTTATCAAACGAGATGCAGATGTGAAAGATAGTAATCGATTACCAGGTCTTGGAGGTGTTTTGGACATGCTTGATTCCCTACTTTTTACAACCCCAATCATTTATTTCTTCCTCTATGTCTGTTAAGCACAAAGTGGTGACTATTGACGGTCCCGCGGGGACTGGTA
The DNA here is from genome assembly GCA_029556005.1 of Chlamydiota bacterium. Taxonomy (GTDB): domain Bacteria; phylum Chlamydiota; class Chlamydiia; order Chlamydiales; family Simkaniaceae; genus JAAKFF01. The sequence goes on from JAKQGT010000078.1 coordinate 5,500, forward strand.
AATCGACTGTTGCAAAGGGGCTTGCAGAAGCCTTGGGTTTTTCCTATTTCGATACAGGAGCTCTTTATCGAGCCATTACGTGGAAGGTTTTTCAGGAAGGGATTTCTTTGCATGATCATAAGAAATTAGGGGCATTATTAAGGGCTTTTTCTTTTCACATCAAGGAAGGCCACTACTATGTGGGCACGACCGATGTCACGAAGGCTATTCGCAGCAAAGAGGTAACAGCGCAGGTTTCCGCTGTTTCTGCCCTAAGTCAGGTACGGGAAGCATTAAAACCTATCCAAGTCAGTGTTTCCGAGGAAACCGATGCTGTTTTTGAAGGAAGGGACTTAGGAACGGTAGTGTTTCCCCATGCAGATCTAAAGTTCTTTCTAACAGCTCGAGCAGAAGTCCGAGCCCAGCGGCGTTTAAAAGATCTCCAAGAAAAGTTTCCAGAACAATCCTTTTCATTTGAAAAGATTTTGCAAGAGATTCAAGAGAGAGACGCCTATGATTCAAACCGCACCCTGGCTCCTCTTAAACAAGCAGACGATGCCGTTCTTGTAGATACCTCAGACTTGAGTATTCTAGAGGTCATTGATCAAATGAAGGGTATATACGATCAAAGGGTGAAGTCGTGATGTTTCACAAACTATTTTATTTCACAGTCATCTATTTTTTTCGGTTGATCTTTAAAGTTTTTTATAGACTCAAGGTTTATGGAAAAAATCATTATCTTTCGGGAAGTGCTATTATTGCTCCCAATCATGTTTCATTTCTCGATCCTCCGATCATAGCCATCTCCTGTCCTGGAGAAATCCATTTCCTTGCTAGACAAACCTTATTTAAATCGTTTTTTGGTAAGGCGATAAGCGCTCTCAACACGCATCCGGTTCAAAAGGAAGCCACAAACTTAAAAGTGATGAAGCTTGTCCATCAACTTTTAAAAGCGGGGCATAAGGTGCTCCTTTTCCCCGAGGGAACCCGTTCAAGAGATAATCAGTTGCAAGAGATTAAGCCAGGAATAGGGATGCTCATTTCAAAAAGTGAATGTGCGATCATTCCGACCTATATTCATGGAACCTATGAGATCTGGAGTCGGAATCGAAAATTGCCCAAATTTTTTGGGAAAACAGCGGTTGTTTTTGGAACTCCCATTCTCTGGGAAGACTATGCCGATATGGACAAAAAAGAGGCGCAAGAACTGATTGCCCAGCGCCTTTCTCACTCTCTAAAAGAGCTTCGCAAATGGTATGAAGAGGGTGCCCATGGAATCCCCCCCTAGAGGGTGTTTAAAAATTCATTCCACCATGAATGAAAAGGATCTTTCCCCTAGGGAATCCGTTTTCGACCTATAGCTCAATTTGTTTAAAATTGGGATGATTTATGTGGATCTTTCCGTTGTCATTCGACTTCTTAAAATCTCTCCTTGTCTGCTAGACAATGTTGTCGATTTTAAGAAGCCAAAATCCAACAAAAATATCTCTCCTAAATCATCCCAATTTTAAACAACTCTAGCTATACACAAACTTTCCTAAGTTTGCTCCGGTCTCCAAACAGATCCTCTAGATAGTGTCGTCATGAGTTGCTCATTCCCTAAGCAACTCCTATGGAAAATTTCATCGTTGACCTGCTTCAAAAGCCCCATTTGGGCTTTCTCCATCGGTCGTCTTGAACTTTCCTCATAGGAGCCACTTCTTGAATGCCCATCTCATGACGACACCATCTAGGAAAAAATCTCTCTTTTCAATGCTGAAAGCACTATTTAAACACCCTCTTAGAGACCTCTTCCCTATTTTCTAAACGTAATCGAAGCACTCTTTTCTTAAAAGGGAGTTGAGCGCTTTCCGGCTATCTTCATACAGGAGGGGAAGACGCGCAGCATTTTTATGAATAGTTAAAGCACGTTTCAAGAGGGTATTTTTTTCCTCACCAGAGTAGAGGTATGTGGCTTGACGAATAATATTTTGAGCTAGATCTAAAGAGTTTGGGTCCAATCTTTGCTCTTCATTTTTAAGATAGGATAACCAGGCTCTTCGAGTGGTTTCTCTAATAATCCCATCTGTCAGGCTAAAGAAGCCTAGGATCATCACGATCTTGTCAGGATCATGAATAGAAGGCATGTTTTGAGAAGAACTGGGGAATGTACAGTTAATTGCGAAGGTTGCGCAAACATAGGCAGCCACATAGAGGATTTTGCCTAGAGTGCTAAATTCTTGGGGTTCTCCCTGAAATCGCAGTTTCATACAACCATATTGAAAAAGGCCGACAGCGGTATCAATGAGATTAATGCGATTGACTAAAGAAAGCGTAGAGGAAATTTCCTGGTAAGAAAAACCAAATAGCTCTAGATTCTTCGGATAATTCGTATGAAGGAATAGAAGTCCCAAACCTGTATAGGAAACTAAATCTAGAGGGTCTGGATTTTTTTGAAGGATTGTATAGACTCCAGATAACATAATAATTCCTTTTTTAAAGGGGATAAGAATACCCGTTCTTAAATAATTTTGCGAGAGGATATTGGAATAAATCGGGGGATGTTTTACACTAAATTGTTTAGGTATTAGGAGGCATAATGGCTGAAGACTCGATCATAGAAATAGATGACAAAGGTTTTGAAGGTTTAGTGGGCGAAGGGGTGACTCTGGTCGATTTTTATGCAGAGTGGTGTGGCCCTTGCCGGATGTTATCTCCTGTTCTCAAGGAAGTGGCGACCCAGCTAAAGGGTAAAGTAAAATTTGCAAAACTCGATATCGACAAGAATCACATCACAGCAAAAACCCATCATGTCACCTCTGTACCCACTCTGATTCTATTCAAAAATGGGGAAGAAGCTAACCGTTTGGTAGGGCTCCGTGATGCGGCAGCTGTTAAAGACTTTGCCCTTTCATAGGTTAATATGGGTAGGTTGATTATTTTAATGGGCATCTGCCTTATCTTAATCGGCACGCTGATTACCCTTAAAGTTCCCCTGAATTGGATTGGCCATCTTCCAGGGGATTTTTCTCTAGAGTGGAGTGGAACACGTATCTATGTTCCCCTCACAACATCCATTATCTTTAGCTTTTTCTTATCTGTGTTACTTTTTGTCTTTGCCCGTCGTTAAACAAAATCTCGACCTATTTTAAAGAAATTGTAAAAGATTGGAGGTAAAAAGGAATCTTGCTATGGAAATAGAATGCGTTGGGGATCCCGTCTGTGAAATAATTGCAAAGGGCTTAGAGGAAGAAAAGAACTTTCAGCCTACTCTTCAGCAAAGTCAAAACAGGTATGTTGACACAATTTCTTTTCTTTATACTCAAACAAAACTTGAAGATCGAAATGTTTCTTTAAAGTGGACGGATTCGGCTTGGTGTCCGTGGAACTGGGGAGATCAAATATGCAAGTTTGAAAATTGGGTAGAAAGGAAAATTAATTCTCATTAGGACGAAAAGTGTAAAGAACAGGAAAAAGCTCTTGAGGACTTTGAAAAAGCAAAAAATGAATGGGAAAACATGTCTGCTGAGGATAAGCTCTTGTTGCAAGAGGCAAATCGCCTCGCCATGGAACAACGCTATCCTAATCTTATCTATTCTAAAGAAACCATGGATCAGAAACGTCAAGAATTAGAACTACAAAGAGAAAAATTTCTTCGAGAGAATGAAGCTAATATTAAAATGCTCCCATTAGAGATGAGAAATATCATTTATGATACTGGGATTATTGCGTTAGGTGCTATTTCAGTTGCTACAACAAATGGTATAGTTTTTTTAACTGGGGTTGGAATAGTTTCGTTACAGTTAGCAAGGCTTCAGGGAGACTATGATAAAATTAAAATCATCTGGGAAGATTTAGAGAAAAACAACTCTGATTACTTTAGCATTGTTCAACAGTATAACGAAATGGTGGAGGCTAATACTAGCGCATCATTCAAAAAATGTGAGCAAGAAGGTTATAAGCCTGAGTTACATTGGGTTGAAAAACCTCCAGAACATTTATTGGATTTTTCTCAATGGTTTGTGGATGTTAAAGCTGGGCCTGATGGAGGTCCTACATTTCAAGTAGGTTATAATTGGAGTTTTTGATGGAAAAAAATATTAGCATTTTAGAGAAAGCTAAAGTTTCTTATGTCTTTCCATTATTGTTGTTTATGGTTTTGGGAGTGGCTGTTGGGCTTAGACTAGTCAACTCTATTTTACTTATTCATTACTCCGAGCTTTCTATTAAGCTTTCAAATGTGGAGAGATGTGTAGGAATAACCACTATTTTACTCTTTATCTTCTCTATTCCTTCGATGAAAAAATACTTTCCAAAATCAAGTAAGAAAGAGGGGGCTTGTCTTTTCATTGGAATGATCCTGATTTATTACATGATTATGCTTGCGTTTAAGCTATGAACCTACCCCAAATTATACTCAAAAACCCAAGAAATCAAATATATCCTTTAATTTGGGATAGGGTCATGAGCGGAAGGATTCAGGTATTTTTGGCTTGCCAGCGCCAATAGTAGAGGGAAGAGATGAGCAAGATGAGCGAAGCTATAAGGAAGGGGAGAAAAAGATGAATGTTTACGAGCCATCCTGAAAGGATGGGGCCTAAAGCTGAGGCAAGGGCAAATCCAGCATTCCAGGCTCCAAAAACTTTTCCTTGATGATTCCCGGGAACAAGAAGGGCAAACATACCAAAGAAGCATCCTGTGGCAATGGCTTGGGTAAAGTTCGCTCCTACCACAATGATCCAGATCGCAGTGGAGTGATAGGCGAAAAGGTAGCAAAAGACAGATAACCCTGAAAGGATTAAGGGAAGGGTTGCCGATTTAAGGGCATTAAAATGTTTTAATACCCATCCTGTAGCTGCTAAACCTCCCAAAAGCCAGGCAAGAGAGGAGACGGCATAAGCATAGCCTTCTAAACGTTCTGAAAACTGAAACTTTTCAATGAGGTAGGGGGCTAGATATCCCTGATACATCATCCATCCAAACATGGTT
>JAKQGT010000353.1 GCA_029556005.1 Chlamydiota bacterium
GTTTTTTTCACAAAATCCAAAGCTTGTTTTAATTGTATCGAGTTCTATTGCAAGTTGGCTAGATGAGAATGTTCTCAAAAGCACAGGTTTCTTTGGCCGTGTCGATCTTACCCTAAACTTGCGAGAACTCTCTGCGAAACACTGCAGTAAATTTTGGGGCAATAAAGCTGATACCATTTCAGGGTATGAAAAACTGAAACTCCTTAGTGTCACAGGGGGAGTCCCTCGATATCTTGAGGAAATAGATCCTAAAATGAGTGCAGAAGAAAATATCCAGGAACTCTGTTTTTCAGAAGGGGGTCTTTTATTCAACGAGTTTGATGCAATATTCCATGACCTTTTTTCAAGGAAAGCCACCACTTGTCGAGAAATTGTAGAAGCGCTTGCTGATGCAAAATCGCTCAGTCAAAAAGAGGTATGTCAGGTCATTCATAAAGCTAATGGTAGACAGATTTCTGAGTATTTTCGTGACTTAACAGAAGCGGGATTTATTGCGGCTGATTTTACGTGGGATTTGAAGACAACAAAATTGAGCAACCTCCGACGTTATCGATTAAGTGATAACTATCTCCGTTTCTATCTAAAATATATTCTCCCAAACAAACAAAAAATCCTAAAGAAAAAATTCCAAAAAGCATCCATTTATAGCACCTCAAACTGGGATACCATTATGGGATACCAATTTGAAAATTTGGTGATTAATAACTCGTGGGATCTTTTTGAAAAAATGTACATTCGTCCAGAAGACTATGAATATGATGGCCCTTACTTCCAGACTAAGACAAGAGATCGGCTGGGGTGTCAAATTGACTACCTTATTCAGACAAAAAATAACCTCTACGTATGTGAAGTCAAATTCTCTAAAAATCCAATAGGACCACAAGTCATAAGCGAAATGGAGAAAAAGATAAAAGCTCTAGATATTCCTAAACATCTCTCTTGCCGCACAGTTCTTATTCATGTAGGGGGAGTCACAAAAGAAGTCACTCATAGGGATTACTTTAACAAGATTATTGATTGGACGGAACTCTTATGAGAGGTGTAATTTTCCAGCGAATTGTTCTAGCTCTAATAGCCGCTCTTTCGATCTCTTTGACCCCATCTGGGTGAACAATTTTGAACTTCAGATTTTTGCCTGTTTTGCTGCTCATCATGCCTCCACTTCTCTCTGCCATCATGCCTTGCCGGTTTCAAGTGCAACCCTCACCGCAGCTCCAAACTTTTTTTCTGTATCAAGCTGCATTTGCTCCTGCACATCCTGCACTGTGATCCAACCCGTTTCCTGATGAAACAGAGATTGCTTTTCCCGGTCCTGCACCAGCGGTCCATAGCTTGTATCGTTGCCCACCACCGCCCCCAGCCCATCGTTGATCTCGCTGATCGTCCAGCTCTTGCTCAGCGCTTCGCTCCCCGGGCTCATCGCTCTACGGTAAGGGACATCGATCAGCCCCTCCCGGATTGCCGCCAGCACATAGGTTCGCTGCCGCCCGGTTTTGAACCGCATCTTATGTGTTGGCTGCGGGGGAGCCGTCGCGATCATTCCTTTAACTTCCAGCGCCACGGCTTTTACCGCCCCTTTCACCGCAGGCAGCACCTGCTCCAGTTTGCCCTGGATCCGTCTCACATCCTCTTCTTCAGCCCTGCTTGCCATAATTTCTCACTCTTTCTCCGGCGCTTGCCTTCCTGCTCAAACCGCCATCATCTCGTGATTAATCCAGCACCGGCACTTCGGATGTGCTGGTGGACCATCATCTCTTGTCCACCCGTCTCCCTCTTCCTTCCCATGCCGCGGCCCGCAGATCACACACACCAGCTCATCGTTCTCCGTTTGCCAGATCTCTTTCATCAAAATCCCCATCGCTGCCAGTTCCTC
>JAKQGT010000110.1 GCA_029556005.1 Chlamydiota bacterium
CGTCGGACCTACTCTGAAGATATTGGAAGCGTTTCAAAAGAAGGGTTTAGCGACATGCAACGCTTAATTGCTCCCATCACTGAGCTCATTACAAGATCCCCTGATTCGGAAGAGAGTATAGGAACCCTTATTCAATTGGGAATCGATGGGGCGAGTTTTTGTGGCACCCGTCTTTCTGATCTTTTTGATGCGATTGGAAAGCAGCTGTTTGAAAAAAACCTTGATGCCCCTACCATTGCGCACACGATCCTACGCGAAAAGCAAATGACCTACATCTATGATCTGATGGAAAAAGAGACGGGAAAATATCCCGCCTTTTGGAGACGACTCGTTGGAGAACACACTCCCCATCGCCGGAACCTCTATGTGAAGTTTTATGGAGAGCCTTTAGGTTTTGACATGGAGCTGACAAAGAATGATGATACCACCCCCAGTTATGCCGCTGGAGATCGCCTTTTTTGGCTTCCCTGGGTCAGAAGTGCTAAAAGGGAGTTTCAAACCGAGTACTACACTCAGGAGCACCTGATCGAGTGGATTCAAGACCAAGCAAAATCCCATCACCGCTTATCTTGGGAAAAAATGGAGGCTTGGTTTCAAAAGCAAGGGGTACAGTCTGCTGAAGTTTGCGATGTGCTTTCGGGTGAAATCCAGGAAGAAGCTATCCGCTTCTTCCTTGTCAAACTCGGTGTTTTAGGGACCCGTCCTTAAGGGAATCGTTAAAATCGGGGATTCTTTTTCTTGTTGCTTAGATTGCAAGTTGAATATTTGCTGCAAAAGGACAAAGGTTCTTTTGGAGTTCACATCATTATCTGCAATATAGAACCAGTATCCTCTATAAGGGACGGCTAGATAAGCCCCTTGAGGATAGTGATAATCCCAGTGGATTTGGATTAAATCCCCTACCACTTCATTCCAGTCAAAAAGGGATCCATCTGCATTTTCAGTCATAGCGACAATGCCTGAAGACATATCTCTTGGAGGAATTTGGACGCCTAGACTCAAGTAATACATGGCACTAAGGAGAGAGCGGGTCATGATACCGATTTCTGCTTGTTCATTGAAGGCTTGGCGCATATTGAGAACGTAACGTCCTTTTGTCTTTTTAACCCCTTCCAGAAGCTCTCCTAAACGATCTGCTTTTTCTCCATTGGCTGGAAACGAAACTTGAATTGTGTTGGGAGGTTCTTTGCACGCTTCCTCTTCTCCATTGTGATATTCCGTTTGCATGTAACGGACGCCAATTTGTAATTGTCCGTTGGTTTGAAAATAGCGCATGAGTTGGATGATTTCGAAAAACTGCTTATAGGAAGGGGGTTTTAAGGGAATGGGACCAGAAGCAGAGGTGGCATTAGGGATATCGGCCATATTTTGAATGAGCAAGCGAAAAACGCGATCCACATCCCAACCCGTTAAAATAAGGCCCTGGATCACCCTTAAGTCCAAGGGGCGCATGAGCTGGATAGCAAAATCCTTCCCTTCCAGGGGGGAATATTGAATCGTAGGCTGATTTGACCAAGCGAACTCCCCTCCAAGGGATGCAGGATTGTCATTATCAAAACCGGGAATCTTGATACTAGGAAGGAGTTTTCCGGTGAAGTTAAATTGGGTAGTAATTCCATTGAGCTCAAGAAAGTAAGGAGTGTCCGAATAGCGTAAACGCACTAGGTTGAGTAAAAGTTCTTGGTTTGTCGTATTTTGAGCCGAAACGTTGTAAGAGGTCCGTCCTCCACTTCCATACATCGCGGTTTTACTAGAAACATGACACCCCGTTAAAAATAGCGATGAGGTGACGATAAAACTCAGTGTTAGAATAAGACGTTTCATGACGCAATAAGCTCCCTAACAATTAAACAAGTTAGAAAGCTTAGCAGATGAGGTTTTTTTCTACCTACATCGAAGTTGTTAACGAGCGTGGGAATCCCAAATGAGACGGTTGGTAAAGATCCCAGTTACCCAAATAATGGCACCTCCCCAAAAAGCCCCCCAAAATGAAGAGATGTGGACACCATAAGAGATTTCGCTCGCAAGCCAAAAGGTAAACCCATTGATTACCAGCAAGAACAATCCCAAAGTAAAAATCGTGATGGGAAGGGTGAGTAGAGTTAAAATAGGGCGCACAATCGAGTTAATGACCCCTAAAATGAGGCCAAAGAAGATCGCATCGACGGTATCTTTCACCTCAAGTCCAGGAAGGATATGAGAGACTGCTAGAACAACAATTGTTGTGATAATAATGCGCACGATGAATAGGAGCATCTCTTTCTCTTCTCTTACTTATGCTTTTCTAAAGCGATATTGATTAAACTTCCCGCTAAAATCGAAGCACGCTCTCTTACAGTCAAATTATGGGCCACTTTGTAGCTTTGCTTTTTCGTCTTATTGAAAACTTCAAACTCATTATCTTTTTCGATGTGTTTGCGCACATCTTTGATTTCGAGGATATCTCCTTGAGCGATTTTGTCATGGTCGCTGGGATTGACAAAGATCAGGGGCAATATTCCAAAGTTACAGAGGTTTTTTCTATGGATTCTTGCATAGCTTTTGGTGATGACAGCTTTGACTCCCAGATACCGGGGGGAAATGGCGGCATGCTCACGACTAGAGCCTTGGCCATAATTATCCCCTCCCACAAGAACAGAGCCTGTCTTTTGATGCTTCATAGCGCGGTCATAATAGCTTTCATCTATTTGAGCAAAAGTAAACTTGCTGATTTCGGGAATATTACTACGGAAAGGGAGGACCTTTGTTCCAGCAGGGAGAATCTCATCGGTGGAAATGTTATCCCCCATTTTAAGAAGAACAGGGCCTTCAATATGATCGGTAAGTTTATCAAATTTCGGTAAAGGCTTGATGTTGGGTCCCATGATCAGTTCCATTTTATCGCCAGGAGGAGAGAGCTCTTCAACGAGTTCGATCTTTTCGGGTTCTTTGTATTGAGGATAGGGCATCTTGAGGTCACGGGGGTCGGTAATAACACCGGTAATGGCGGATGCCACTGCCGTTTCAGGGCTGCAGAGATAGACTTGGTCTTCTTTGGTCCCTGAGCGTCCTGGAAAGTTACGAGGGTTGGTTCGCAGGCTGATTTTT
>JAKQGT010000111.1 GCA_029556005.1 Chlamydiota bacterium
GGCGTATAGCTCAGTTGGTAGAGCACCTGTTTTACACACAGGCGGTCATAGGTTCGAATCCTTTTGCGCCCATCCATCCGTTTTGCGGGAGTAGTTCAATCGGTTAGAGCACCAGCCTGTCACGCTGGAAGTTGCGAGTTCGAGTCTCGTCTCCCGCGATCTTTTTTTGATCGCCTTCAACTAAACATATTTTTTTATTTCTGATTCTTTGCTACATGTTAAGTCATGGAAAGCAATATGAAATGGTGGGCCCTCATAGGAATGGGTCTCATGGCAGCAGTCGCCTTTGTCGATTATGTGATGGTAAGTACCATTCTTACCTCGATCCAATCCCATCTCATGGCAACCTATACGCAACTGCAGTGGATCATCAACATCTATGTCCTGACCTTAGCGGTTTTCATGATTACGATGGGACGGTTAGGAGATCTGTTTGGGAATCGTACTCTCCTGATACTCGGGATGATTGCTTTTGGTATCTCCTCCTTTTTCTGTGGCCTTGCACCAGACCCTCAATGGCTCATTGTAACGAGAGGATGTCAAGGATTAGCGGCTGCCATTATTTTTCCCTGCTCGATTTCAATCATCAATCAACTGTTTGCTAGCCATCATAAAGGGAAAGCCATTGGTGTGTGGAATGCCATCGCAACAACGGGGTTTGCATTTGGACCGGGGATTGCAGGCCTGATTGTGAAGTACATGGGATGGCGCGCCATCTTTTTTATGAATATTCCTTTCACATTGATTGCCCTTATCATCTGTGTTTTTACCATTGAAGAAAGTTGTGATCAAAAGCAACGCGTTCCCATGGATTGGTGGGGCTTCTTCTTTATGACAACGGGAACTTCCTGTTTGATCACAGGGATTATTCAAAGTATCCATTGGGGTTGGACAGCTCCGGGCACCCTTATTTTATTTGTCGTCGCTCTGATCACTCTCGTACTCTGGATATTGGTTGAAATGACAGACAAGCATCCAATCATCAATATGGCATGGTTTGCAAACTCTACATTTGCAGCATGTACAATGAGTACTGCCACTTTAGCTTGCTTTGCATTAACTTTCCTCTTCCTCACCCCCCTCTTCCTCCACAATATCCAACACTACTCTTTTTTCATGATTGGCTTAATTCTCCTCCCTCTAACACTCCCTTCGATTGTATTTTCCCCTTTTGTGGGACAGATTGTGGATAAATGGGGCTATAAAACCCCGATTAAACTCGGAATGCTTTTGCTCATTTTATCTCCTTTTCTCCAAACCTTTTTTTCAGAAACATCCCCTCTATGGCATATTCTTCTCGCCTTTCTCTTATTTGGAATCGCGTGGGCTCTAGTCATCGGCCCCGTAAAAATCGGCGTGATGGATATTACCCCTAAGAATGAAACAGGGGCTGCAATCGGAACGCTTCTTACAGTAGAGCATCTCGCATCAGCAACGGGACTTGCCATTCTAGCTTCTATTTTTCGCTTTAAAGAACATACCTCATTAATGGAAGGGCTTAAGGAATCTGGAGTGCAACTTTCGAAAGGGGAATCCTTGGCTATCCAAAGCCTTCTCTCTCATCCTCTAAAAATTCAAGAGATTTTCAAAGAATATGGCGCCTGGATAAATGAAAAAATCATCCCCATTTTCCAAAATGCCTTCTTAGAAGGTTTTAGTCTCATGATGTGGACTGCTTTTTTTATCTCTCTAGTGACCTTCCTTTTTACTCTTTTTTTCTTGAGAACCAAAAAACCTAGTTGTTGATCATTTCTTTTTCTGATAGAATTTTCTTATTGAGGATAGAAAGATGGCAATCGGGCATTATACAAATCGCACAGTTAAACAGATGATTATTTCCTACTTCTGGACAGCAGTAGGGGCACTCTTGGCTGCCATGGCCATTAAGATTTTCTTATTCCCCAATGAACTGATTGACGGCGGTATTATTGGTATTGCCATGATCTTAGCACGCCTCACATCGAAATATTATTTTCCCTTCTTCTTCGTTGTTCTCACACTCCCCTTCATTTACCTCTCCTATAAATTCATTCGACGCACCTTTTTCATTCAAATGATCATCGCGGTGATCTTTTTCGCCATTTTCTTAGCCCTTCTTGCAAAAGTTCCCCCCTTTGAAGCCGATCCTCTCGAAGTGATCGTGATTGGTGGTGCCATTTTGGGGATTGGAGCGGGTCTCATTATCCGGAATGGGGGATGCCTAGATGGGACGGAAATCATGGCCATCATCATCAACCGAAAAAAAGGATTTACCGTTGGTCAGGTTGTCCTATTTATCAACGTCTTCATTTTTGCAGCCTATGCCCTCATTTTCCGTGACTGGCATATTGCATTCCGCTCGCTGCTGACCTATGTCGTTGCCTTTAAAATGATGGATATTGTCATTGTCGGTCTTGATGAACTAAAATCGGTTATCATCATTTCTTCTATGCCCAAGGAGCTCACACAACTCATCATGCACGAAATGGGTCTTGGCCTGACTGTCATGTATGGGCGTGGAGGGTATTCTGGAGATGCCCGGGAAATCCTTTTTGTCATTGTGGAACGTCTCGATCTTTCCGACCTTAAAGAAATTGTTTTAAAGAAAGATCCTTCCGCTTTCATGGCTGTTGAAAACCTGCACGAAGTTGTCTATGGGCGTCAAGCAAAAATTCCGACAAAAAAGCGGGCACGACGTCTTAAAGAAATTTCCTCAAATTAGAAACTAATCAAGTTGCCGGCGATCTCCGCAATAGAATTTCTCTAAAAAAAGCAAGAAAACCCCAAGAAATTTTAATTCGAAAACAGTCTCTTAGCAAACGCTTTTTGAGTTTGCTAAAAAAGCGGTTTTTTTCTACAGTTTACTCATGGATATACGCTTATTACAAGAAGTCACAAGAAATATTGAAACCGCTTTAAAAGAGGATGAAGTTTTTCGAGATTTGACGACTTTATCCTGCCTTGCAAAACCGGAGCAAGGAATCGCTACTCTTCTTTTAAAAGAAGAAGCAACGGTTGCTGGGCTCCCCTTTCTTCCTATGATTGCCTACGCCGTAGACCCAGAGGTAAAAGTGACCCTTCTCAAGGAAGAAGGCTCCTACGTTCCCGGAGGAACTCCCCTTGCAAATCTTACAGGCCCCCTTAGCTCTCTACTCTCTATGGAGCGTACCCTTCTCAATTTTCTCCAGCATACCACAAGCATAGCCACTGAGGTCGCCCGCTTTGTAAAAGCGGCTGAAGGGAAATGCGCTATCCTAGATACACGAAAAACCCTTCCCTGTCATCGCTTCCTGCAAAAATATGCCGTTGCTCAGGGAGGGGGGGAAAATCACCGTTTCCACCTTGCTGACCAAATCTTGATCAAAGATAACCACTTATCCTTCATCTCTATTCAAGAAGCCATTCAAAAATCCAGAGAAAAATACCCCTTGAAAACGATCCAAGTGGAGGTCGAAGACCTCAACATGTTTAGGGAAGCCCTAGAAGCTCATCCCGATGCCATTCTCCTAGATAATATGTCTCTTTCCGACATCCGCACTGCTGTTTCTCAAAACACAAAAGGGATCTATTTAGAAGCTTCAGGGGGAATCGATTTACAAAACATTCGCTCTTATGCCGAAACAGGCGTGGATGGAATTTCTGTGGGAAAACTCACCCATTCCATTCGCGGTATCGACATGAGCCTAGAAATCAGGAGAAAATAACGTATGTCTTCCACACCAAAAGAACTCATTTTTGAAGAAGAAGCCCGCGCGAAACTCAAAGAGGGAATCGACAAACTTGCCGATACTGTTGGGGTGACGCTAGGTCCTAAAGGAAAAAACATCGGCATCGAATCGAGTTGGGGTGCCCCAACCATTACCAATGATGGAAATAGCATTGTTAAAGATATTGAACTGAAAGACCCTTATGCCAATATGGGTGTCTCGATGGGAAAAGAGGTCGCTCGCAAAATTAAAGAAAAATCGGGAGATGGAACGACGACGGGTATCATTCTTCTCCGTGCTTTAGTCAAACAAGGGATTAAAAATATCGCATCGGGAACCAGCCCCATCAATCTCAAGCGGGGGATGGAAAAAGCCGTTGATTGTGTTTTAAAAGAGATCGATGCACTGGCTATTCCTGTTGAAAAACCAGAAGCGATTCAAAATATCGCAACCGTTTCCGCATCAGGAAGTCAAGAAGTTGGAAAAATCATTTTCGATGCCATCGATAAAGTGGGGAAAGAGGGTGTGATTACCATTGAGGAAGGGAAGGGAACGACCACCACAATCGAAATGGTTGAAGGGATGCAGTTTGATCGGGGGTACAC
>JAKQGT010000125.1 GCA_029556005.1 Chlamydiota bacterium
GTGTAATTTTCAAGAACTTGGAATTCAGCTTCTTCTGATGAGTTTTTTCGAACAGAGTTTAGGAGTTCTTTCTGTGCGATTTGAGCCATTTCAGAGAGCGTGATAAATGTAGCAAGAGGTTTTATTGAGAGGATGTTTCTAGAATTAACAATTTTCCCATCTGAAACGAAATAGTTGTTTTTAACAAGATTTTCGGGTTTGTGATCACAAATAAAATAAATGAGTTTAGCTGGGACTATTTTATTAAAAAGGAAGCGTGGCCAATAAAACTTTGCATAGGCACTCACGCTAAGATGAAAGAATTTTTGTAAAAATGGAATAGATTTTTTCAGTTTTTTTAGTTTGTTTTTCTGGATTAAAAAATGTTTAAGCTCTTTTGTAAAAGATTCATCCACAGACCATGTTTTTGGAGGTGATGGAGTAAAAATAGGGATCTCTATCAAACTTTTTTCTGAGGGAGGAGCTTTAAGTTGCGGTGCATAAAGATTGGCGAAATATGGTTGGTGATTAGAGTAAGCGAAAGGAAAGGATTTTCCTCCGGCATGTACGGAGGTATCGCAATAGAGTCCATTAGAAATAAGGAGCTCATAATATTCTTTTTTAGGACCAATTCTATTAAGCCGAAAAGCAATCAACTGGTATTCAGAATGAATGGCTTTTAAAATGGATTCTAAATGCTCTTTGCTTTTTTTGAGAGATAGGTTTGTGAAGGGCGTATTTAAAAGGAGCTGAACATCATGCCCTTTTTGAATGGCTTCTTTCCAAAGTCTTTCGATGCAAGGCTTTTCCTTACTTTTAAAGTAATATTCCATATCAGCCATGATGGTCATTTTGAAGACAGATCCATCATAGAGATTTAAGAGCTCTTGTATGAGAGAGATGGTTTTATCTGATTCGTGATTAATGGTAATGGCTGTTAGATTTTGTATAGACTTACTCATTTATCTGTGTCAGTTATTTATAATTCTTGGACGCCTATTATACTGTTGGAGGGATTTTATACTCAAACAACTTCAAAAGTTGGATTTTTGACTACGCCAAATCCAACTTTTGAAATTGTTTGAGTGTATGTTGATGAAAACGGAAATTAACACAAAAAAATAAATAATCGCCCAAGAAATGCCTATTCCCTTAATACCCATATCAGGAACCAACACAAGACTAAAAAGGAATTTGAATCCTAAGGCTACTCCCCAAATTGTTACCAAACTCCAGGGGAATTTAATGGAGATAATGTACTGAGCTAAAATTGTTTGAATTGAAAGGAAAAAGAATCCAGGAAGAAGATAGAGAAGCGTTCTATGACAGGGAATAAATTCCGCACCAAACATCCACTGAATAGGAGCTTTCCAAACTATAACAATGCATGCAGCTAAAAGAATCACGACACTAGATCCCAGGGTAGTTTTTTTTGTCATGATCCACTTTTTTTTAAGATCTGATTCAATACAGAGTTTAGGATGAAGAATCGCTGCTACAACAGATGAAAACATAAGGAGAATATCAATTAGAGTTAGGGCTAGCGAAAAATAACCAACGGCTTCAAGGTTTTGAAAGCGTTGGAGCATAAAAATATCGAGACGCATAATCCCCCAAGCAAAAAAGCAAGCAAGATAAGCTTTTCCCCCGTAAAAAAAATTCTCTTTAAGTAGTGATAAAGAAGGTTTCGTTAACCCCTTTGGAGATTTAAAAAAAGCCTTTAACATGTAGATTATAGAAACCATGAAAGCAGCGCCTTGAAAAACTGTGGCCGTAATAGGCGATAAATTTCCTGTAAAGATGCAACCTAAAATGAGAAGAGTATTGATAAGCTTATTTAAAACTTCGCTCCGATTGTAGTTTTTAAATTTTTGCAGTCCAGTTAAAAGGCCTTGAAACAGTAAAAAGCAAATATTCAGTGGGATATTTACTAAGCACAAACATAAAAGAAAAAAGGATAAGGAATCTTTTCCCAGGATATAGTGACGCAAACAAAAAATTAGTCCCATAAGCAAAACTCCCATTGCCATACTGATTACAAAAGAGTTAGTAATCATGGTGGGTAATAGAGAAGGATTTTTTGAGACATGAAAAGTATTTGCACTATGAAATCCTAAGAGACCTAACTGAACTCCTAATGCTGTAATCGCTGTTGCTATTCCAAATAGTCCTCGCCCTTCGGGTCCTAGTAACCGAGCTGTAAAAATCGATGTGATAAAACCTAAAATTAAGACAATCCCACGACTTGCTAATGCAGCCATCACTTTTTGAACGAAATCAGTTTGAATCAACTGGCGTAATCGAAGGAGTCGAGGATAAAAAAATTTTACTCTGGAGTTTTCTATCATGATTTGTGTGGTTTTTTTATCGCATGTCCAACCACATACCACCCCCAATGCTTTTCCAGCCAATGGACAAAACGGGGAGAAAGATTAGGCCAGATATGCTTCATTAATCTTTGACAAGGAAAGTCTGCAAGCTCAAGTTTACGGACCCATAAGTCAAAGACGTGAAAATCTGATTGTTTTAAAAGCTTTTTGAGTTTTCTTTTTGTATAAACGTTTACAAGGACAGCGGGAGCATCTTCTGAATTTATACTGGACTCAATCGTAGAGCGCCGTTTTTTCATGGAATACTTAAAGATTCCTCCTTTAAGAATATATTCAAAAAGAAACACCGTTAAGATATAAAAGATCGAATGTTTATGATAGAGAATCACATAAAACTCTCCATCTTTTTTGAGCACTCTATTGGCTTCTTTAAAGCTTTGCTTCATATTGGGCGTATGATGAAGCACTCCATTAGAGTAAACGATATCGTATGTATGATCGGAAAAAGGGAGATTTTCAGCATCACCTAGGTGAATCTCTGGATTGAAGCCATAATAAGAAAGGTTTTGTTTTGCTCGTTTGATATTTTCAGTTGCGATATCGATTCCTGTATAGTCGCATTGATTTAGACAAAACTCATAAGCATCAAACCCTTGACCACAGCCCAGCTCGAGTACCTTCTTTTTAGCAAAAGATTTAAAAGGAATGGTATCTAGTAACGTGCGTAGTTCGTGTGTATTTCGCAGGTGTTTTACCTTTTCGAAATACTCTTTTTCACCTGGGGATTCATTGGGAGCATGGGACCATCCAGCTGGACTTTTGCTCCAAAATTGACTAGCATTTTGTTTTTCTATTTCCATAGTGATTTATCCCTTTATAAAAGTTTTCCACCAGAGAGCAAGGTTATAGAGGTACCAGGCTCGAGGACCATCCCCTTTATTTAAATGGGTTTCAATAGCGGAATAATCGAGAAGGTCTGTTTCTTGGCAAAAGGATTTGAGTTCGGTTTTCATTTCTGTTCCTAGGCGATCAAAGAACCATTCATGAATGGGAACACCAAACCCTTGTTTTTGGCGATCAATGAGGGAGTCGGGAATGACACCACGTACAGATTTCTTCAGGATGGATTTGAGATTCCCCTTTTTTGTCTTTATTTTTTGGGGAATACTCATGGCAAGTTCGACGAATTTGTGATCGAGGAAGGGGACGCGTCCTTCTAAGCTTACCCCCATACTCATTTTGTCTACACGCATTAAGAGAAGTTCGGGAAGACGGAGATTGAGATCGAGGTAGGACATCCAATTTAAGGGTTTTTGCTCCCACGCTTTTTCTTTAAAGCGGTTATAGATAGGGCTGAGCACTTCCCAAGAGGTCGTAGAGGCAAACTTTTTCCGGAGCGAGGGAGAAAGGAGGCGGTGTTTTTCTGCTTCATTAAAAGCTTCTGCCCCTCCCCAAAAAACAGGTTGGTTTAAGCTCCCTCGGCGGAGGAGTTCGTACTGTCTTGAGAATTCTTTTCCAATCGCTTTTCCATAGGCCATGCCGAGTTTTTTTAAGGGGCGCATCAACGGGATGCGGTTGAGCTGTTCCAAGCGCAAGGCTGTTTTCCAAGAGGGATACCCCCAAAAGAGCTCGTCAGATCCCTCACCAACTTGGCAAACAGTCACTCCATGATCGCGGGCGAGTTTGGAGACGTAGTAGACAGGAATACAGACGGGATCGGCAATGGGTTCATCTTGGAGGTGGATCATTTGAGGAAGAAAATCTAAAAGGTCATCTAGAGTGAGTTGCCGTTCATGATATTTTGCACCGATCAGATCAGCCATCTGTTTAGCATAGTGGAGTTCGTTTTGGTAGGTAGTGTAATTCCCTTTATAGCCAATAGAAAAGGTTTTGATTTGTGAAGAATTTTCTGCTGAAAAAAGGGCTGCATTGGTACTCGAGTCAATGCCTCCCGATAGAAAGATCCCGACAGGTACGTCGCTGATGCCCCGGTAACGGACTGCTGTTTTGAGTTCCGCCAGAAGCCTTTCTGAGATCTCTTGTTCGGATAGGTGAGAGAGAGGGGTGGTATGGTCCCAAACATCCCAGTAGCGGTTCTCTTTGATTGTTCCTTCTTCATTAATGCGAAGAAAAGTGCCACCAGGAAGTTTTTTGATCCCTTCGAATAGAGTATTAGGAGTGGGAGTGGTCAGGAATGAGAGGTAGTGATAAAGACTTTCTTCATTCACTGCGCGGGTTTGCTCGGGATCTTGAAGTAACGCTTTGATTTCGGAGGCAAAGGTAAGCCTTCCATTATGGATACTATAGTAAAGCGGTTTGACTCCTATGCGATCACGTACAAGGTAAAGCTCTCTTTTTTTTGCATCCCAGATAGCGATAGCAAACATTCCACGAAAGCGGTGGATACAATCGATCCCCCAAAGTTCAAAGGCTCTTAAAATGACTTCTGTATCGGAATGATCTGTTATCCAGGGTTTGGGGGAGAGTCTTTCAATTTCTTTCCGGAGTTCTTGGTGGTTATAAATCTCGCCATTAAAAGTAATCCAAACAGTTTTTTCGGGATTGCCCATAGGTTGAGCCGCTTTTTCGGATAGGTCAATAATGGAGAGGCGGCGGTGACCAAAGCCGACGCGCCCATCAGGGGAAACCCAAGTTCCTGCCCCATCGGGCCCTCGATGGATCATGGTATCACGCATCTTCCTGAGATAGGACTCAGTGATGGTAAAGGAAGAATTCTTAAAGGCTAGAGCGCCGTTTATTCCGCACATAATTGTTGTTCGACTTTAAGGCTGATTTCGGTCGCTTGGAACTGTTGCCAAAGAGGGATCGGCCAAGTTGCTCCGGTTTGAATTGCTTGGGCAAAGGCAGCGAGTTCTTCTTTTTGCCCTTTTTGGGCGATTTGGCTCGAGTAGCCGGGCTCTTTCGAGCCAAATAGGGTGACTTTTTTGTAGTCTTCTAAGACGTAAACTTTTCCATCGGCATAAACTTCCATGTGTTCTTTGGGATAGTCTGGAGAGCCGAGGGAGGTGTAGGTCAA
>JAKQGT010000129.1 GCA_029556005.1 Chlamydiota bacterium
AGGAGACATCAAAAACATGAATTTTATGCCGTTTAATTCAGATGGATATAATAAGGCATTTAAATCTATTGAAAACCGTATTAAAAACGCCACGATGCAAACTGCTTAAGGAGCACTATGAAGAAAGTATATGACAGAATCATTGATATTCGTGGAAACCTCATTACGGTCTTAGGTAAAGGAATTAAGATGGGGGAACTGGCGAAGATTCATCGCAGTTCAGGGCAAACGACCCTTGCTTCGGTTTTAAGTATTGATGGAGAGAAAGTGACCTTACAAGCCTTTGAAAATCCTCGTGGAGTTTCAACGGGTGATCGCGTAGGGTTCTTAGGCCATCAGATGCAAGCCACATCGGGAACCTCTCTATTAGGGCGCCGTCTCAATGGCAGTGGAGAGCCTATCGATGATGGTCCTAAAATTATTGGGGAAAAAATTGACATTGGGCAACCCTCTTTTAACCCCGTCAAACGCGTTGTTCCCCATCAGATGGTGAATACCAATATTCCTATGATTGATGTTTTCAATTGCTTGGTAAAATCTCAAAAAATTCCGATCTTCTCTATTGCAGGAGAGCCCTATAACCAACTCCTCATGCGGATTGCCAATCAGACCGATGCAGACATTGTGATCATTGGAGGGATGGGGCTCCGTTATGACGATTATCAGGCGTTTATTGATAATGCTGAGAAATCTGGATCTATGGAAAAGACAGTCATGTTTATCCATAAAGCGACCGACCCTGCTGTTGAATGTCTTTTAGTCCCCGATATGGCACTAGCCTGTGCTGAGCAGTTTGCCATCAAAGATAAAGATGTTTTAGTCCTCCTGACAGATATGACTGCTTTTGCTGACTCGATTAAAGAGATCATGATTACGATGGATCAGGTGCCTTCGAATCGGGGCTATCCTGGTTCCCTCTATTCAGATTTGGCTTCTCGGTATGAGAAGGCGGTAGATATCGATGGGAGTGGTTCGATTACTTTGATTTCTGTCACCACCATGCCGGGGGGGGATGTGACCCATCCGATTCCCGACAATACAGGATATATTACAGAGGGGCAGTTCTACCTGCATGGAGGACGTATTGACCCCTTTGGTTCCCTTTCCCGTTTGAAACAGCAAGTCATTGGAAGTGTGACGCGTGAAGATCATGGGGATATTGCGAATGCGCAAATCCGTCTTTATGCTGAATCCAAAAAAGCACGGGAAAGACAGAGTATGGGTTTTCGTCTTTCGAGATGGGATGAAAAACTCTTAGAATATTCTTTCCTTTTTGAAAGCAGGATGATGAATCTTGAAGTGAACATTCCTGTCGAAGAGGCTCTCAATTTAGGATGGCAAACCCTTGCAGAATGTTTTGAACCCCATGAAGTGGGGATCAAGCAGGATCTCATTAATAAATATTGGCCCGGAAGCAATCATGGTAAAGCTGACTAAGAATGAGCTGCGTGACCAGCAATACAGGCTCAAACAGTTAGAAAAGTATCTTCCCACGTTGCAGCTCAAAAAAGCGATGCTCCAAACGGAAGTGAATAATGCGATTATTGAAATCGAGAAGCTAAGTGTCCTCTATAAACAGCAGAAGGCTGGATGTGAAACCTTTCAATCTCTCCTTACTGACCCCGAGGCATTCACCCTTTTTGAAGGGACCCAAGTGATTGAAGTGGAAAAACGTTTTGAAAACATTGCCGGGGCGGAAATTCCTTTTTTCGAAGGTGTTATTTTTGAAACGATTGACTACTCCCTTTTCGACACCCCCTTATGGGTAGATTCAGGAATGGAAAAGCTGCGCGAACTTGTCATTGCCAAAGCGAAAATCTCTGTTGTGGAAGAGAAGAAGAAGATCTTAGAAAAAGAGCTACGTGAAGTCTCGATCCGTGTCAACCTGTTTGAAAAGATTCTCATTCCCAGAACCCAGGGAAATATCAAGAAAATTCGGGTGTTCTTAGGGGATCAAGAGTTATCTTCTGTTGCCCAAGCAAAAGTGGCTAAAGCTAAAATCTTGAAGAAAAAAAAGGAAAGCGTCGCATGATCATCAATGTAAAAAAGTACCTCTTCATTGGCGTTCAAGAAGATCTAGATATTTTCTTCAAGCGGGCTCAAGAGAAAGGATTTATAGAGTTTCTTTCTCAAAAGGAGAGGCGTGCTGTGGATTATCCCGCGACACTTCAAGACACGATTTCTGCTCTTAGAATATTAAGCAAGCAACCGCTGGTAAAGGGAGCTGAGCTTACAAAAGATTTAGATGCCCATCATTTGGCAACGACGATTGTCCAGACTAAAAGTCATTTGGAAAAGCTTTTAGAAGAAGAGCGACTCCTTAGAGCAGAAATCGCCCGTATTGAACCTTTAGGAGATTTTTCTCTTTCAGAAATCCGGGAATTAGAACGTGAAGCCCATCGCTATGTCCAGTTTTTTTGCGTAAAGCGCTCCAAGTTAAAAAATGAAACCCCTCCCGAAGAGCTCATTCACCTCAATTCTGAGTATGACATGGAGTATTTCTTGTCGGTCAGCAATCAAGTGAAAAGTTATTCTGGAATGATTGAAATGCATTTTGAGAAGTCTCTCTCTGAGCTCAAGCGAGAATGGGAATATGTCGTCTCTTCCATCGAAAAATGTGAAAAAGAGCTCAAAGAAAACGCTGCCTATATCGACTTTCTGAAAAACCACTTAGCCCATGAGATGAATCGGTATAATTTACATTTTGCAAGTGGAGAAGTTTCTACACATCTCAATGACCATCTTTTTGCGATCGAGGGATGGATTCCTAAAAATCGCCTCCATGGTCTTTTCCCTCTCCTTGAAGGACTGGGCATTCATGCAGAAGAAGTTGCGATTGAAAAAGGGGAACGTGTTCCCACTTATATGGAAAACAAAAGCTACGGAAAAGTGGGGGAGGACTTGGTCCATATTTATGACACCCCAGCGACCAATGATAAAGATCCCTCTACATGGGTGTTTTGGGCTTTTGCCGTCTTCTTTGCCATGATCGTTTCCGATGCGGGATATGGGTTGATCTTTTTGATATTAGCTCTGGTTTTGACAAAAAAATTCTCTCATGCCCCTCCTGCAATGAAGCGTTTTTTACGTCTCTTTAAGGTCCTCTCTTATAGTTGTATTGTATGGGGCATTTTATCGAATGCTTATTTTGGAATTGAGCTAGATCCCAAAAACCCTCTCAATAAGGCTTCGATCATTCATTACTTGGCGATCAAAAAAGCCGATTACCATATTGCCTTGAAGGATGAAACGTACAAAGAGATTATCGAGAAATTTCCCCATCTTGAGGGGGTTACAAATGGAGAAGAATTCCTTCATGAAGCCAAGATTATTAAAGGGGGGTTCACAAAATACGTGGTTCTCGATGATTTTAGAGATAGCATTTTTATGGAGATTGCTCTGATGGTGGGAGCGATTCATATTATCCTTTCTCTATTGCGCCACGTACGTCGCCATTTTGGAGGGGCTGGTTGGATCTTTGCCATTATTGGAGGGTACCTATTTTTCCCCAAGGTACTCGATTCCACATCCTTTATCCACTTCATGCATATCATTTCTAAAAGTGCGGGATATGAAGTGGGACAGCAACTTCTTTGGGGGGGGATTGCACTGGCTGTGATCTTGGCTCTCCTTCAGAATAAATGGGCCGGTTTTATTGAGCTTACCAAGCCGATTGAACTCTTTGCCGATGTTCTTTCGTATCTCCGGATCTATGCTTTAGGGTTAGCGGCGATGATCCTGGCGAATACTTTTAATGAAATGGGGATGAGTTTGGGCTTTGCTGCTGGATTCTTTGTGATTTTAGTGGGACATGCCATCAATATTGTGGTGGGAATCATGGGAGGAACCATCCATGGTCTCCGTCTAAACTTCATCGAATGGTATCACCATTCCTTTCAAGGGGGAGGGAGAATGTTTCAACCCCTAAAATTACTTAAAACGCGAATTCAGGATTAGATTTCTATGAGAAAACCCCCCATAGAAGTTTCATCCATAATTCATGTTTAAAACCAAAGGAGAATAACCTTATGAACTTTGAAATGCTTGGACCGGCCATTGTGCTAGGGCTTGCTTGCCTAGGTAGCGCTATTGGCTGCGGAATTGCAGGAATGGCTTCACACGGTGTGATGGCACGTGTGGAGGAAAACCATGGAAAATTTATTGGAATGTCTGCGCTACCCTCCTCACAAGCGATTTACGGCTTTGTTCTGATGCTTTTGATGAAGAATGCGATTGATGCTAAAACCCTTTCGGCGATCAATGGGATTGGAATTGGGGTCTTTATTGGTCTTGCCATTATGATCTCATCGATCTATCAAGGCATGTGTGCAGCAACAGGCATTCAGGCATCTGCCAAGCAGCCTGCTGTTTATGGAAAATGCTTAGCTGCTCTCGGAATTGTAGAATCTTTCTCACTCTTTGCTTTCGTGTTTGCCCTATTACTGATTTAGGTGTATACAAAGGAGTATGAGACAAGAAAAAGATTCATTGGGCATTGTTGAAGTTCCTGAGGATAAGTATTGGGGTGCACAAACGCAGCGCTCGAAAGATAACTTCCCTGTTGGGGGAGAAAAAATTCCTCTAGAAGTGATCTACGGTCAAGCGATCGTCAAAAAAGCCTCAGCCATTGTCAATGCAGAGCTGGGGCTACTTCCTCAAGAAAAGTGCGCGATGATCGGAGAGGCTGTCGATGCGATTTTATCGGGAGCTCTAGATGAACATTTTCCTCTAGTTGTTTGGCAAACGGGGTCTGGGACACAGACCAATATGAATGTCAATGAGGTGATTAGCAACTATGCAATCGAAAAAGCTGGAGGGAAGATGGGATCTAAAGACCCCATCCATCCTAATGATGATGTCAATAAATCGCAGTCTTCCAATGATACCTTTCCAACGGCAATGCACATTGCTGCTGTTCTCAAGATCAAGCACCATCTTTTGCCCCATCTAGATCGTTTTCTGAAGGAACTTCAGAAAAAGGCTAAAGCTTTTAGGGATATTGTTAAAATTGGGCGGACCCATCTTATGGATGCCACCCCCCTCACTTTAGGGCAGGAATTTTCAGGGTATGCCTCCCAAATCGAGCATGGGATTCAAGCCATTCATAACGCCCTTCCCCACATGGCTGAAATAGCCCTCGGAGGAACCGCTGTTGGAACAGGGCTCAATACCCATCCCAAGTATGCAAAGCGCGTGGCCGAAGTGATCAGTAAACTTACCGGAGAAACGTTTACGAGTGCTCCGAATAAATTCGAAGCTCTAGCGGCCGATGATGCGATGGTAGAGATGAGTGGAGCCTTGAAACGTCTGGCTTGCTCTTTCATGAAAATTGCCAATGATATTCGCTGGATGGCTTCAGGCCCGCGTTCGGGCATTGGTGAGCTCATCATC
Source organism: Chlamydiota bacterium (assembly GCA_029556005.1). Lineage (GTDB taxonomy): Bacteria > Chlamydiota > Chlamydiia > Chlamydiales > Simkaniaceae > JAAKFF01. The sequence goes on from JAKQGT010000129.1 coordinate 5,392, forward strand.
CCCAGCAATGAACCTGG
>JAKQGT010000354.1 GCA_029556005.1 Chlamydiota bacterium
GGAGGTCACGATCGCCTATCAAGACCAGGTCAGCGATCCGCTCCATTTTTAGAGCTTCGGTAAGTGGTGTTCCCCATCTCTCTGTATACGACAATATTTTGATAGGGCTTATACAAACGCAAAGACGCAAAAGCGCTAAGACCGCAAAGAAAAAAATAATTTTTGTTTTTTTGCGTCTTTGCGTTGAATGCGAACCCCGAGGTCTCAATCGCTTATCAAGATCAGGTCAGCCATCCGCTCTGTTTTTAGAGCTTCGGTACGTGGTGTTCCCCATCTAATAGTTCGTGAAGTTTTCCATCGACGTACCGTTCAATCGGCTTTGGAAATAGGGGATGGTGATGGCGGCCGGCAAGGACATGGGTACAGGCTCGATCCAGTCCGGCAACCCCATAGGTGCGGGCCAAAGACTGCAGTTTATCGATATCCTCGTTAGAGTGGTTGGTTAAATCAATTTTATCCCAATTGCGCCGAAAAACAAGGGCCTTTAGGGCCGTGATGTAAGGCGCTTTAATCCGGAGTATTCTGCTGTTCTATATATTGTCTAATGATTGAAATCGGTGCCCCACCGCAGGAGCCTGCAAAGTAGCTTGGCGACCATAATGCATTTCCCCAAAGATATTGGGTGATGGAAGGATAGCTTTTTTTACGAATCATTCTCGAAGAGACCCCTTTTAATGAATTTACGAGTTTTGAAATGGATACTTTGGGCGGGTAGTTAATCAGCAGATACACATGGTCTTTTTCTCCATCGAATTCTATCAACAAGGCTTCAAAATCAGAACAAACGCTCTCGAAAATCTCTCTAAGGTGCGTGAGGATCGATTTTGTGAACACGCCTCTGCGATATTTGGTGACAAAGACCAAATGCACATGTAGGGCGAAAACACAAGATCTACCTCTTCTCAAATCTGTTGACTTTAACATAGGCCAAAATTAAAATTTAAACCATGATCCTAAAACGGGCTTTCAAATTCAAATTAAAACCGACGACTTGGCAAACTGAAATGTTTTTGCAGTTTGCCGGTGCGCGCCGTTACGTATTCAATCGGGGATTAGATCAAAGACAAAAAACCTACGAGGCTACGGGTAAGAGCCCTACCTATTTTGAGCAGAACAAAGAACTGACTGGATTAAAGGAAATAGAAGAGACCTCTTGGATGAGTGAAATTCATAGCCAAGTCCTGCAGCAAGGACTTAAGGATCTCGATAGGGCATTTCGGAATTTTTTTAGAAGAGTGACGAAAGGAGAAAAGCCAGGGTATCCAAAGTTTAAAAAGAAAGGAATGAACGAAAGCTTCCGATTCCCTCAAGGAGTCAAAGTTGAGAATGCCAAAGCCTATTTGCCGAAAATCGGATGGGTGAAATTTCGAAAATCGCGAGAGATCCGAGGTGAGATCAACGAGACCACTATCGTCCAAGAGGGCTCTGACTGGTATATCTCATTCTCCTGTCAATGGGAAAAAAGCCCTCCTAAGAAAGCGCCGATAGATGAAGAGCGGGCAATAGGGATATACTGCTCCCCGCTAAGACAAAAAGGGGTCTAACAGAGTAAACTATTCAAAAACAGAAGGAGTTTACGATGAAAAGACGACAATGGACGTCAGCACA
>JAKQGT010000155.1 GCA_029556005.1 Chlamydiota bacterium
GACTGCACAAAACTGTATGTCATTGAACACCAATGACCAAAGTAATTTCTTGTTGGGGGAATAGAGGATAAAAAGAATTGACAGTGCCCGCTGCTCGCAATCCCCGCGAGAAAACTAAAAGAGACATTCTTTTCGCCTCCTTCCCCAAATCAAGTCATTAACTTGTATACCAAATAATGATAGCACACCCCCTATTTTTTAGCAAAAGAGAAATTTTTCTCAGAGGAATTTCCCAGCACATGCTATACTCAAAAAATTTCAAAAGTTGTTTGGGTATATATTTTTACATGCTGAAAAATTTGAAAGAAAGTCCCTCTATCCAAGCGATAGAAGCGGCCATCACACAAGAAAAATCTCTCCTTTTTGAAGGTCTTTGGGATGCCCCGAAAGCTCTTATTGCTTGGATTGCTTCACAAAAGGTACAGAAAAATATCCTGATTATCTCAGGGGGCGAAAGAGAAACACGCCTTTTTGATGATTTATGTTTTTTAACTCCCAATCGTGTGCTTGCCTTCCCTGCATGGGAAACGCTTCCGGGAGAAGAGATTTTACCCAGCCCTGACATCATCGGAAAACGTTTTGAAATCTTAGGAAAACTCCTTCAAGAAAAAGGGCCTAAAATTGTTCTCACTCCTCTTCAAGGGATCTTACAAAAAGTCTGCTGCCCAAAATCGCTTCAAGAAAAACTCCTCACTATCAAACAAGGTGACCTCCTTCCCTTTGATTCCCTCCCCGATTTGTTAATCTCTCTGGGTTATCGTCGGGAAAGCATTGCAACGGATAAAGGAGAGTTTGCTGTCCGCGGAGGAATCCTAGATATTTTTCCCGTCGCCAGTTTTAACCCTTACCGACTTGATTTTTTTGGAGATGAGGTCGAAGAAATCCGTGCTTACGATCCGATTAGTCAGAAATCGATTGGGAAAGAAGTCTCTTTTTGCATCCATCCAGCTCAGGAACTCTCTCTGATGCAAAAAGAATCTACTCTCTGCACCTTATTGGATTATCTGGGCAAAGAAACCCTTGTTCTTTTCAACGATCTCTTAGCAATTGAAGATCGTTATGTCTCCTTGAAAGATCTGCCGGGGGTTAACTCTCCTCTTTTCTTAAGCTTTTCTGAACTCTTTAAGCAAATGTCCTCATTCCAGACCCTCTACTTTACCCACCATCCTTTAGAGGAACTTTCTGAATTAGAAGAGCAAAAAAAAATCGGACGGGATTTTTACAGTGGAAAAACCCCTCTGCAAACCGTCTCTTTTGAGATTTTCAACGAACATCTCGAGACCAAACGAATGCATCATGGGTTTACCCCCATTGATTCTTTCTTCTGGGAAAATGTCATTGAAGAAAAACGATTGGAGGCCCTTTTGCAGAAAGGAAGAGAACTCTCCGTCACTTTTGTTACCGCTTCGGAAGCTGAAGAGAAATCTTTCCGCGAAAAAATCAATCAAACGCTTCTCCCTCTGCCTAAAACGTCCACCTTTGAGAGAGGGTACCTTTCAAGTGGTTTCGTTTTAGAAGATGCCTCCCTAGTCCTCTTCCCTTATCCAGAATTGACTAAAAGGTACAAGGTCTCAAGGCAAAAATGGCGGAATACCTATCACACCCCTGCTTCAGAGTTTCATGAGCTCCAGAAAGGAGATATGGTCGTCCACTTCCACAATGGAGTGGGAAAATTTTGTGGGATTGAAAAACAAAAAAACCACTTAGGCACGGAAGAGGAGTTTTTAATCTTAGAGTATGCTAACTCGAGCCGTCTTTATGTTCCTCTTTCTCAATCCCACCTTATCAGCCGCTATATTGGAACGCGCAATGAAGTTCCCGCGCTCAATGTATTAGGGACGAAAAAATGGCAGCAAGCGAAGGCAAATGCCCAAAAAGCAATTATCGGTTACGCCCGTGACCTCCTTAATCTCCAAGCAGAAAGAGAAGCGAAGGGGGGCTTTACTTATCCTAAAGATTCTGAGGACATGTTCCTCTTTGAAGAAGAGTTTCCCTTTGTAGAAACCGAAGATCAACTCCTCGCGATTCAAGCGATTAAAGAGGATATGGAGTCTTCTAAGGCGATGGACCGCCTGGTTTGTGGAGATGTAGGGTATGGAAAAACCGAGGTCGCCATGCGTGCAGCTTTCAAAGCTGCTATGGATGGAGGAAAACAAGTTGCCGTTTTAGTTCCCACAACGGTTCTTGCCATGCAACACTACGAAACCTTTAAAGAGCGTATGGCAGATTTTCCTATTACCGTAGGGGTAGCTTCCCGCTTTATCAAACCCAAAGAGGTGAAACAAACTCTTGAGGGGGTTGCTCAAGGACATGTCGATATCCTCATCGGAACCCATCGGATCATTAGCAAAGATGTTCAATTTAAAGATCTAGGATTGATTATTATTGATGAGGAGCAGCGGTTCGGCGTGCGCGCCAAAGAGCACCTAAAAAAAGCAAAAATGGGAGTCGATTGTCTCACCCTTTCAGCCACTCCCATCCCGCGCACCCTCTACTTTTCCCTTGTGGGTGCGCGTGATATGTCTATCATCAACACGCCACCTCAAGATCGTTTGCCGATTAAAACCATTTTAGCAGAGCGAGAAGAAGAGCTCATCAAAAATGCGCTCTTAAGAGAGCTGGCACGCGATGGACAGGCCTATTTCATTCACAACCGCGTAGAGACCATTCATCAAGTGGCCGATGATCTCCGCAAACTTCTCCCCAATGCTCGTGTTGCTGTCGGGCATGGACAGATGGCTCCAGATGAAATCGATGCTGTTTTCCATCAGTTCAAGCAAGGGGAATTGGACATCTTAGTCGCTACTACCATTGTGGAGAATGGAGTCGATATCCCCAATGCCAATACCATTTTAATTGACCGCGCAGATGCCTTTGGAATGGCAGATCTCTACCAACTGAGAGGGCGCGTCGGGCGGTGGAACCGGACGGCCTATGCCTATTTTCTGATTCCGAGAAATCGAGAACTAATGGAAATTTCGCAAAAACGCCTGAAAGCCCTGATCGAGACTTCGGGCTTTGGAGGAGGGATGAAACTGGCCATGCGCGACTTAGAAATCCGCGGCGCTGGAGATCTTTTGGGTGTCCAACAATCGGGAAACGTCTCTGCAATTGGGTTTCACTTC
>JAKQGT010000162.1 GCA_029556005.1 Chlamydiota bacterium
GTGTAAAACATCATGCACACAACCCCGTTAATCCAGGTTTGGGGGTTTTTACAAACGCTCTTAAAATTTTTTCCAAAGGAGTTTTTAGGTTGAGGATCATGATGCTTCATGCCTGCAGGCTCATTGCGTACGGCTAAGTAAATAATGAGTCCTAGGGCAAGACCTGCAATCCCCAATGCGATGGAAGTGGGGCGCCAGGAAAAGCGGTCGACTAATTCCGCTAAGGGACCTTCTCCAAAGACGGCTCCGAGCATTCCGATCGAGTTTCCCACGCCCACAAGTAGAGCTAAAATTTTTCCGTGAAACCAGTGAGAGCAGATGTATACCATGCCGATAAAAGCAAAGGCTGAACCCGCTCCCATGAGGAGGCGTGCTACGATCGTGATCGGAACCTTCAGGGCCATGCCAAATAGGATGGAGGCAATTCCGCAGACAAGGGCTGCCAAAGTCAAGAGTTTACGCGCTCCAAAACGATCCATTAACATCCCCACCGGAAGTTGCATGGGGGCATAAGCATAGAGATAAGCAGCAGAAATGACGCCGAGTGTTGCGGCACCGATTTGGAAAGATTCGAAGAGATCTTGGACCATCACACTGGGGGCAACACGGAGGAAATACTCGTAAAAGTAAAAAGCGACAGCTAGTCCCCAAATGATCCAGCGACGCATATTTAAATGTTTCTTCATGCTTTAGGAATTAGCAGGTTCAGGGTTTTATGGATAGCATTAAGGGCTTCAGGAGCATCGATCTCTCCTTTCGAAAAGGAGGTGAGGATCCTTTGTTCATGTTGTTCCAGCTCGGGAACAGCTTGGTGGCAAAGAGCGCGTCGGATGATTTGACAAAGGGTCTCATTCACCGCATGCTCTCTTTGAATGATTGCCGTGAGTTCAAAAAGAGCTTTTCTCACCGCAATGTCTTGAACAGCTGCAGGATTTTTAAAAAAAGGGAGAGCCTGAGGGGTACGCGTCGTTGCAAGGGCTACAAGATCTTCCAGAAAGTTTTTTTTGTGCTGAGGGGTGTCGTAATAAAAGATTTTCCCACAAGAGATCGCTTCAAAAAGGGAGCCATCTCCTGTACAAGCTACAAAATCTTCACTTTCATTGAGCAAAGTCAAAAACACACGATGGGAAACCTTTTGTTTCACATCAAAACGTAAAAGGATTCCTGTTTCTGCTAGAGGAACGGTTGTCACAGTATGATCGATGAAGATTTCTGCTTGTTTGACTCCTGGAATCTCCTGTTTCACGACATTAAGAACGTGCTCTATTTTAAAAACACAGAGAGAAAGATCGGTTTGCTTCCAAGAAATTAAGGCTTGGATGTAGTGGTAGAGCCCCTCTGCACTCCGGGTATAAGCAAAATAGTAAGGAGGGCCCTTTTTTTTAGGAGGAACCGACTTGATCAGTACTCCTTTTTCGAGAAAATGTAGCCCCATACAACGTCGCCCACATTGAGGGTGATAATCGGGAGTGTCAATGAATCCACTCTCTCCTAAAAATTCATATTTGAGCTGAGGCCCCAGCTCCTCCATCAGGGCATCAGTATGGGGGTAGTAGGTAGGAAATTGAAAAAGAAGATGGCTCGCTTGCATTTTTTTTAGAAGGAAGGGGGGGAACTGCGGTTTACTCCCTTTTTCAAAGAAGACAAAATGTTGATTCGGGAGCGTTTCCGTGGGGGGCTGGGTTTTTCTCAAACAGGTGACTAAAGTGATCTCGTGGTCTCCCAAGCGCTCTCTTAAGAGTTTCGCACAATCGAGTTGTGCATAATAATCTCCCCATCCATCCCAATAGACCCACGTGAAGAGGATAATCGATCTTCGGGGGGGAGCGTGAGTGTAAAGAGAGAGGACTGCAGAATCAATCAGATGTTTTTTTAGCAGTTGAAGATCTTGAAAAGGGCCTTTTATTTCTGCAATTCCTAGTTCCTCGTGAAAGGTTTGACGCGGAAGGGGACGGTAGATTTTAGGATCAAGACCCCAAGACTTTAAAAGGTCTGGGTTTTCAATGGGATGGGATTTTGTATAGGGATATCTTTCGGAGATAAAAGCAGAAAGAACGTGATGAAATACAGAGGGGTTCATAACTTTATTAGATAGCTAGAGTTCTTTTTTTTTCAAAGAGGTGTTATGTATAAATTATGACGAAGAAGGCTTCTATTTTATTAAATGTGTTATTGGGGGCGATTGCAGGGCTCCTAACCGGTGTGATTGTAATGCTCCTTTGGATGCATACGCAGATCATTCCTCCGATGCTCCTTATGGTTGTTTTAGACCAAATGAAGGTCTATGAAGTGGTAGGGCAGGCTTATGGGGTGAGTGAAAATGTGATCATTTATATCGGGCATTTTTTTACTGCAGCTGTTTTGGGAATTCTTTTTTCCCTGATTTTTCAGAAACTTGTGAAAAATCTATGGAGAGGCGTTTGGTTGGGGGCAGTCTTTGGAATGGTTTGGTGGCTGATTACTCCGTTTTATCTGATGCCTCTTTTCTTCTCTATTTCCCCCAATTACCGTTGGAGTGATGCCGCCATCGGGGAAGTGGTGAATTCGATCATTAGCCATCTTGTTTTTGGTATTTTAGTAGGATTCTTTTATGCTATATTCAAAAGACTTCTAAAAGGTCCTAAACAAGATGACAGAAAATAATCTGGATCAGAAGCGTCTTTTTTTCGGGATGGAAGCCCATGCTCCTTGGCCCGAAGCGCTTCCTGATGCCCGTACCTTGAGAGCCAAACACCGCCATATCACCCTTGCTTTTCTGGGAGACTCTTCGTATGGGAAAATTAAAGCGCTCATTCCAAAGGTTCCGCGCCCGCCTTTTCGAGTTGCCCCAGTGGGCTTGTGTGATTCGTGTTTGTTTTTACCCCGACGGGATCCTAAAGTGGTAACATGGCATGTAGATTCCTTAGGGGATCATGATCTCTTAGCAGATTATCAGGAAACGTTGAGCACCTTTTTAGAAGCGCAAGGATACCACTTTGAACATCGGGAATTTCTCAAGCATGTGACACTCGGGCGGAGTCCTTTTTTGCCCAGTCAATGGAAAAAAGCCTTTAAACCTTTACCGATCTATTTTCAAAATCTCCATCTTTACGAAAGTCACAGTGGGCTTCGTTATGAACCCATCTGGACCCACGATCTCCTCCCTCCCTTTGAGGAGATCGAGCATATTGCCGATATCGCTTTTCGCATTTATGGGGAAAGTTTGGAGCAGCTCTATTTAAATGCACAAATAGCCCTAGCTTTTGAATGTCCCGAAATCCTCCCTTTTTATGATTCCGCACTTCATGTAAAGAGTTTAGAAGAGATGATTATGCGCCTAAATGAGATCGTCTCTCGAGCAGACCATCAGATCGGAACTCCCTTTAAAGCGGTAAGTTTTCATGGGACAATAAAAAAAGAGGGTGGCATTTTGACTTGGGAGATGATTGTCGATGTCTGATTTAGAAAAAATAGGACCTGCAACCTATCGCGTTCCCAAAGTTGGAGGGATGCGTGTTCCGGGTCTTCTCATTGCCACGGATAGTCTCCTTCAAGACATGGAGATCGAAAAACCTCTCGAACAAGTCCGCAATGTGGCTTATTTACCTGGAATTGTCGGGCACAGTGTGGCGATGCCAGATATCCATTGGGGATATGGATTTCCCATTGGGGGGGTAGCCGCCATGGATGTTAAGAAGGGAGTGATCAGTCCAGGAGGGGTGGGCTATGACATCAATTGCGGTGTGCGTATGGCCCTTGTTCCCCTTCCTTTTAAGGATTTTACCCAGTCCATGAAACAAGATCTCATTGATCGTATTTATGCTCTTGTCCCCTCAGGGGTCGGGCATGGGCAACGAGGGAAAAAGAAACTCAATGATACCGATTATCGCGCACTCATTCAGCAAGGAGCGAGGTGGTCTATTGAAAAGGGATTTGGATTTGCACAAGATTTGCAACACATGGAGAGTCATGGATGTATTGAAGATGCCGATTTAGAGACCGTTTCTTCCCATGCAAAGGAAAGGGGAGCTAATCAACTGGGGACCATTGGTTCGGGGAATCACTTTGTAGAAATCGGGGAGATTCAGAAGATCTTTTTAGGGGATATTGCAAAAGATTGGGGGGTAGAAGAGGGACTCACCTATGTCTTGATTCACTCGGGATCGCGGGGGTTTGGGCATCAGATCTGTCAGGATACCCTGAATGCCTTTATAAAAAAGGGGTATCATGAAGGGCTTCCCGACCGGCAATTGGTAGCTGCGCCCATTCAAAGTCAAGAGGGGCAACATTACTTTTCTGCGATGGCTGCTGCCGCTAACTTTGCGTTTAATAACCGTCAGCAAATTTTGCATGCTGTGCGCCAGGCTTTTCAGGAAGTATGCTCGATTCCTAAAGAGGAGGTGAAACTTCTCTATGATGTCTGTCACAATATTGCAAAGTTTGAAACGCATCAGGGGAAACGGTTGTGCGTCCACCGCAAAGGTGCTACGCGAGCCTATGGACCCGGTGCCGAAGAGCTCATGCCCCTTTTTAAAAAGACGGGGCAACCTGTCCTAGTTCCGGGGGATATGGGGCGCGCCAGCTATCTCTTGGTTGGTCTAGGGAATCCCCTCACTTTTTGCAGTTCTTGTCATGGAGCCGGTAGAGCACGCAGCCGCGTTCAGTCTCTGAAAGCGTGGCAGGGAAAAGATCTCGTGAAGCATATGGAGAAGCAAAATGTCTTAGTGCGTGCCTCTTCGGGACGGACAATTGCAGAAGAGATGCCTGATGCCTATAAAGATGTTGATACCGTTGTGGAAGCAGTAGAAGAGGCAAAGCTCGCTAGTCGCGTAGCGCGGCTTCGCCCCTCTATGGTTCTTAAAGGATAGTGTGCGTTACTTACCTTCTAAAAGATGCAGGATCCCATAACTAGTTCCAACTCCCACGAAACTAGAGCCCATCCCTAGGGAAAATCCAACAAAGGGGGCTAGTGCAGGGAGGACAGGGAGGAAAAAAGAGGTTACAAGAGATCCCCCAATCATGAGTCCACCTGTTTTTAAAAATCTACTTGATAGTTCGACTGGCGATCCAGAGAAGAAATCTGAAATATTTTTTATTGCATTTGAAAAAATAGAATTTTCGGATGGGGTTTCTTTCTTTGCATTAAAAGTTGAATATAAATGAGATGAACTCCCCTGAGAATAGGGGTGTATTCCAAAAGCCATAGTACCCTCCAGTATTTTATGGTTCAGTAATACAATTATAACATTTTCTGTTTTTTTTATTATTAATAAAAAAAATTAAAAAAAAGCCCAGCCGAATGGCTGGGCCCTCATATCATTTCTTGTTTAGGAAAAAATTTAAAAGTCAAAACGGACTTTTAGAGTAAGACCTTGGAGAGTGAGATTCCCTTTATCTCCATATTCCGCAATGTCGATAAACTGGTTATTTCCCACCCAGATTTGCTCTTCCCATCCAGCTTGAATGAGGAAGCGGAAGTCATCATCGTTGTAGAGGTATTCATAGCGGAGGCCAATACCAAACTCAAAGACAGGCTTCACAGAGTGGCTCACTTGGTGCGTTTCTAAAAAGGCTTGAACGGTATCATCAGGAGCATGACGTTTGTCATTCCTAAAATTCGTCGAACCACTCCACATTCCGGTAAGGGCAAAATCTCCATAAAGGCCAAACGATTTAATAAAATACCAGCAGGTATTTAACCCGGCTCGTACACCCACTCCATAATAATCCTGATGGTTATGAATGGAGATCACATTGCCATCTGTGATGTGGTAGCTAGTACGGAGATCTTGATCTTGCCAGGTCCCTTTAAGTCCGATATGGGGACGCAAGGTTAGGAAGCGGCTGATGTAGTAGTTTCTTCCTAGCTCGAGATCGATGGTATTATAGTGGAGCGTCCAAGATGTTTTTCCTTTAAACAGATCTCCTGTAATGGGAGGCTGAGGGTTGGTAAGGTTAAAGAAAATGAACAGAAAGTTTGGTAGTGTGGGGAGGAAACCATTGACATCGGTCACACTGTCTGTTGCGGTGCTATGGATCCAGGTGTAGTTTGCATAGACATCCCATCCATCGTGTTGCATGGTGACACCTGCTCCTACCTTAAAGCCGGGATCAAAACCAAAGTCAGGCTCATGAATAGGGCCTTTATTAGTATCTATTGGTACAGCACCAAAGTCGATCCCTTCAATGGCGTAGGCTAGACCCTCTTGTCTAGGTGTCCAGTAGATAAAGTCTACTGTAAAGAAAGGATCTGCTGCCCAAACGGTCTTGGGTCCAGCGTTTGGGGTAATGGGAAGGGGCTCTGCTCCTTGTGAAGGGGGCGGATTATACATCCCGCGCTGACTTTGCCCGTCAGCTTGAACGAGTGTGGTACTGCAGCATGCAGCCATTCCCACAGCAAGTGAGAGGAGTTTGTGTGCTTTCATAAAGCCTCCGATATTGTTTTAT
>JAKQGT010000193.1 GCA_029556005.1 Chlamydiota bacterium
ATATAGGTTTGAGTCATCGTTTCCCTCAAAAAAGCAAAATTATAGATATTTACCAATTTTTTTTAAAGATAAAAAAATATAATGATTAATTTAAAAAATCACATGAATTTCTATTGAAAAAATTTTGATAATTCTTTATTATCGCGCGCGAAATCAATGAAAATTTAATGAGGCCAAAGAATGTGTGCTGAGGTAGCTGGGGTCACCGAGGTAGGGGATAGTTCTCTTGAGTTAGAAAGTCTTTATTTGGATACGCCTTTTAAAGAAGAAATTTACACCCTTCCAGGTGAAACAAATGTTCCGATTGAGGATAAAATTTCTTCTATTGAAGAGCTAAAAATGGTTTTAGCTCAAGGGGGGGCAAAACAGGCAACCTTTGATCTTGCAAAGAAATTTTTTGGAAATGAACTGGTGGAACGAGCCATTCAGTCAAGTAACTTTCAGAAATGGCCAGACCAACTGAGTCATACCCATGTCCTCATTCTTTTAGGGACAATTGGCCATACCCTCACAATCGACGATCTAGAACAATGCTTCGCAGAGCTTAAAGCAGGAGATACAACACGCGAAATTCTTAAACAGTCTCAAATCCCCTATCTACGGATGTGGTGGGCAGGAACGGCGCGCCAACTCCCTAACTACTGGTTGGATCATTTGCTCCAATTATTTAGAAATCCGATCCAAATGCTCGACCCTACCTATGAAAAATCTCTGGGTGATGAACTTTTTGAGCTGGGGATCCATAAAACCCGCACCCTGGCCTATACCTATTATGATTACGCAACCAAACGTCTTATCGAAGAGGGAGACCGGACCCGCCCTGAATTTTATATTGCACCCCGTGAACAACTGGCAAAATTTGTGGCTTATGCCAATCCCAATACGACGAAAAATGGGATGATCGTCCCTGTTTTCAACGCCTCTAGAGGGCAAGTTGATTACTATCAACTTAAAGACCAAGTCCACTATTGTGGACTCAACGGCTACTTTTTTACCCCCCTTACAGCAGGGCTCGACCTTCCTGCACAACTCATTTTTAGAGGAACAGATGATCAGGCGAGCGCCCACCGCGATTTAGATCCAACAGGAGTAGGTAAGCGCACGTTTGATGCCCGAGCAGGCTTTATTCAAGGCATGCTAGAAGCTTATGCAAAAACCACTCCTCATGCCAAGGTAGAAATCCTAGGACATTCTCTAGGAGCCGCCGATGCTCAAAGAGCTCTGATTAACCTGATTGCTGCTAATAATTTCCAATATGAAGAGATTAAGCTTTTTGCCTATTGCTCTCCTAAACTTGACAATCCCACCATCACAAAGTGGTATGAGAATCTGAAAGCTCTTGAAACGCAGGAGAAGCCTCCCCGCATCCAGTTCACCTTCGCGCACCATGAACGAGATATCGTCACTTGGGCAGGAGATGCAAATATTGCAGGAACGGACGACTTCTTTATTCAGAGCAATTACCTCATCGTCAAATCAGATTCAGGAATTGCTGATGTTAGACTGCACCACACGTCCCCTTTCTTTTTATTCGGTAACTTTGACTTCTCTGTGGACAAGCGAGAATTTGATCTTTACCAAAGTTTTTCTGAAGAGGAATTAACAGCCTGCATTCAAAAATTAGAAAACCTTAAAAATAGTTATAGCTGGTACCTGACCATCAAGAGTTATTTCGTGAATGTGGATAAAGTAGAAGACATCGAAAAGCGGATTGAAGAGCTTAAAGCAGAGCGTGAAAGGCTTCAAGCCCTCAACCAAGACTGCCCTTATAAATCGTGGTTTATCTGGTCTGCAGCTCAGGCAATCACCTATACCCTGCAGCCCCTTCTCTATCATGCATTTGGTTGGCTTGCAGGCATCCAGCACGATGAGCCTGCTAAAGCCTGAAGATAGAGGCCATACTCACTCTTAGCTTGTTTTTCTGCGAGTTGAGCAAGCTCCTCTTTGCTTATCCAGCCATTTTGATAAGCGATCTCCTCAATACAAGCGATTTTAATCCCCTGCCGCTCTTGAATGGTATGGACATAGTTGGAGGCTTGATGGAGGGCTTCAAAGGTCCCTGTATCGAGCCAAGCAAAGCCCCGATCAAAGAGATGCACTCTTAAAGCTCCTGCCTCTAAATAGGCCCGATTGACGTCGGTAATTTCGAGCTCTCCACGAGGAGAGAGCTTAAGAGATTTTGCAATCTGGACCACTTGATGATCATAAAAATAAAGCCCTGTAACAGCATAAGGAGAGGGAGCTTTTGTCGGTTTTTCGATGATATCCGTCACACGCTGGTTGTGATCAAATACCACAACTCCGTAACGCTCAGGATCTTTGACTTGATAGCCAAAAATCACTCCTCCCGCTTCTAAATCTCCACACTGTTTCAGCAAACTAGAGAGGTGATCTCCATAGAAAATATTATCGCCCAAAATAAGGGCGACACTCTCCTCTTGAATAAAAGACTCAGCCACGATAAATGCATCGGCGATTCCGCGTGGCGTTTCCTGCTCTGCATAAGAAAAGCGGAGACCGAGATCAGATCCCGTACCAAAAAGAGTTTGAAACCGGGGGAGGTCATAAGGGGTTGAAATGATGAGAATCTGTCGAATCCCTGCCTGCATCAAAACAGAGAGGGGATAATAAATCATGGGTTTGTCGTAGATGGGCAAGAGTTGCTTACTGGTAGGGAGCGTGACCGGATGAAGGCGTGTGCCAAGTCCCCCCGCTAAGATAATACCTTTCATGAACCTATCCCAAAATGACTTCACTAGGTGTTTTAACTTCATTTTCTTTAAAGCTACACCCGGCTTCAATCAGGCCATCAATAAAGTTAAGGTTGTACTCTGAAGACTTGAAAGCTTCATTGTTTAGCATATATTGATGAAAAGCAATGGTAGAGTCAACTCCCCCGATATGGAATTCTTTTAGAGCGCGTTTAGAAATATTGATCGCTTCCTCTCGATTTTTTCCCTTCACAATCAACTTGGCAATGAGGGAATCGTAGTGAGGAGGAATGCGATACCCCGAATAACAGGCGCTATCGACACGTACATTGGGTCCACCGGGGGGAATATAGTATTCCAAAAGACCGGGAGAAGGCATAAACTTGTTTGAAGGATTTTCTGCATTGATCCGGAACTGAAAAACATGCCCTTCAAAGCGGATACTCTTCTGCTTATATTCTATTTTTTCTCCCATTGCGGTGCGAATTTGCTCTTTTAAAAGATCGATACCGGTTAATTCTTCCGTGATGGTGTGTTCGACTTGAATCCGCGTATTCACTTCCATGAAATAGAAGTTTTTCTTTTCATCGAGTAAAAATTCTACCGTTCCAACTGTATGGTATTTGGCCGCTTTAGCCAGATGAACAGCAGCTTCCCCCATTTTCTTTCGAAGCGAAGGGGTGAGTACGGGGCTAGGGGTTTCTTCAATGAGTTTTTGCCGGCGGCGCTGAATCGTACAGTCCCGCTCTCCCAGATGCACATAGTTTCCATGTTTATCCCCTAGAATCTGAATTTCAATATGACGGGGATTCATGATCATTTTTTCAAGGTAAATATCGGGATTCCCAAAAGAGATTTCCGCTTCAGCCCGCGCAGCAGAAAATTGACGGACAAAATCTTCAGGATCTTGCGCAATACGAATTCCCTTTCCCCCGCCTCCAGCAGTTGCTTTAATAAAGACGGGAAATCCAATCTTTTTCGCCTCTTTGAGGGCTAAATCGACTGTCTCTACAATACCTGGAGATCCCGGAATCACGGGACAGCGCACACTCCGTGCTAAGGCTTTTGCCTGTGCCTTATCTCCTAAAAGAGCAATGGTCTTAGCAGAGGGGCCAATAAAGGTGAGTCCAGAGCTTTCACAAATAGAAGCAAAGTTCGCATTTTCACTCAAAAAGCCATAACCAGGATGGATCGCATCAGCACCCGTGATTTCACAGGCAGAAAGAATATTAGGAATCTTCAAATAGGATTGACTTGAAGGGGCATCTCCAATACAAATCGCTTCATCAGCATGAAGCACATGAAGAGCTTCAGCATCAGCCTTAGAATAAACCGCAACGGTTTGTAGCCCTAAGTCATGACAGGCTCTGATAATGCGAACAGCGATTTCACCACGATTGGCAACGAGAACTTTTTTCATATCAAACAATCCGGAAAAGTTTGGTTCCAAATTCAACAGGATGGGCACTTTCAATAAAAACTTCTGCCACTGTCCCCTTCTTGCCTGCTTTCACTTCATTCATGACTTTCATCGCTTCAATGATGCAAACGACAGTATCTTCTGTCACGGTATCTCCAACCTTTACAAAAGCCTCATCATCTGGGGAAGGAGAGGCATAAAAGGTTCCAACCATGGGAGAGGTAATTTCAAATCCCTCTTTTACAATCAGCTTTTGTCCCTCTTTCTTCTCTTCCTGTCTGGATGGCTCATCTTGAAACAGAGCTTGCCTATTCGCTCTTGGAATCTGTCTCTGCTCAAAAGCAGGGTAAGCTTCCACTTCAATAGCGGAGCTTCTCTCCAGCTCGAGTTCAAAGCCGCTTTTTTCTTTTAGCGACAGCCTACTAATGTCGCGCTCTTTCATGGCTGTCATGAGCTCTTTAATTTTCTCTAAATCCACTTGATATCTCCATCAGATGCGTTGGACATATTCACCGATATGGGTATCCACTTTAATGATATCCCCCACCTCGATAAACAGCGGTACTTCTACTTTTGCTCCCGTCTCTAAAATCGCAATCTTACTTGCACTTGAGACCGAAACCTTTGATTTTAATTCTTCAAGTTTTATGGTCATAAGCTCCAAAAACTGCGGAAGCTCTACCGAAAAAATCGTATCTCCATAAAACATGGCTTTGATCTGGATTCCCTCTTTTAAGTAGTTAACTTTATCCCCAACCACTGCCGAAGAGACGAGAACCTCATTGAGTTCATCGATATCCAGAAATAAATAATCTTTCCCTTCTAAATAGAGAAACTCTAAACGTCTCTCGCTTAGAGTCACTTCCTCAATCTCTTGATCGAGTTTAAAATTTTTCTCAATGACCTCATCAGACATGAGGTTTTTGAGCTTGGTTTTAATAAAGGGAACCCCTTTTGCAACGGTAACTTTAACGCTAAACTCTACACGGTATATTTTCCCGTCTAAAGAAAGGGTCATCCCCGGTGAAATTTGATTGCTCGTTGTCGTCATTAATGTTAACCAACTATTTGATTTTTTCTAAAAGTGACTCTAGTTCCTTCAGATGTAAAATGGTATAATCGACGTCCTTTTTTAATCCAGTATTACCTAACCCTCTCCCCCACTTAATTTGAACGGTATTATATCCAAGTTCTTTAGCAGGAGTGAGATCCAATGAAATTCTATCTCCACATACTAAAGCTTTTAATGGAGAAATCCCCGTTTCTTCACTCACCTTCTGATAAGCCTTTTTTTTATCCCCATCTTCACAAAAATAGAGCCGAGTAAAAAATTGAGTTGAAATCCCTGCATGCTTCATCTTTTCGCGTTGGATCTTCTCTTTTCCTTTGGTCACCAAAGCCAGTTGGTGTTCTTGAGAAAGCTTCTCTAACACTTCCACACCATCTTCAATAGCTTGAATCGGATGGTTAAACTGAGGGGCTTCATAGATCTCACGGAGTCCCACTTCTAGACACCCTTCGGGAGCTTGATTAATCTCTAAGAATTCTCGCAACGCTGCCTCAGAGCTGATATGAAAAGTATTGAGTTGAAGCAGTTCTTTATAGGAATACTCAAAGTTTTTCAAAGCAAACCCTTCCCCTTCCATCGCTTTTAGGGCATTTTTAAGAATTCCTGGGAGGATCGAACCACTAGTATCGATCAATGTATCGTCTAAATCAAAGATGATCAACAATTTTCATCAACTCTTTTGTTACTTGTTTCGAATT
>JAKQGT010000216.1 GCA_029556005.1 Chlamydiota bacterium
AGTACAGTTGGTAAGGTCATCGTGGTTCCGGAAGATCTCATGAGGTCTATGTTTTTAGAGGATTCTATTCCTCCTGCAATATTTGATCTTTCGAAAGTCGTGATTCAGGAAGATTATTTTCCCTTGAATGAGCCGAAGGATCCTTCGACTGTCGTAATTCCGGATGAGGAGGATTTTATTCATGTAGAAGGTCCCGTTCTTCCTGAAGTAGATGTCCATTTGCAAGAGCTTTATGGCGTGAATGGGATTCAGATGCGCCGCATGGGTTATCGCGCTGCCTTAGATGAATATGCAAGGCTTCTCCAAGAAGAGTTTGGGATCGTTATTGATACACAGCTAGAGGAGATGAGGTCTTGGACCGAAACCGAGCAGGTCAGATTACTCCGCAATACCCTTTTGATGCTCCGTTATCCCGAGATCGCAGGAGGAACCTATCATGAAGCTGCAGGGCAATACAAGGCTTTTGTAGCTGAGCATCGCAAACTCATTGCTGCTCTTGAGGTAAGTCCAGGAGACCAAGAGGTGGTCCGTATCGCTCAGGCTTTAGCCACTGTCCGCTTCAGGGCCAATATGCAAACCTATTCAGAAGACTTAGTCAAGTTGCATACGTTGCCCCATAGAGGGTTAACAGCAAAAAACTTTCATCGTCATTTTGTGCAGCGTAACCAAGAGATTAATCAAGTTCCTGCCTCAATGAAAATGTCTTATCAAGAGACTAGTTGGCGTCAGCTTTATGGAGCTTTAAGCTGGTTAGATTTTTTTATGGAACCCGATGTACCCAATGTTAGGGGAACCTCTCATTGGGTGGGGCCCCAAGGGGAAAAAAGATCCATTCTCCATTTGCGCCATGCCACTCCCCATATTGCGGGAGCAGCCATCGCCCCTGAATACCGCGCATTTGTCCGTGCAAAAGCGGCGCAAAAAGAAGGGGTGCTCTACACAGCCTATCAGCGCTTAAACGATCCTGGACGTGGGGAAAATGAAGATGCAAGATGTCAAAGTTTGATCCAGCTTGAGAGAGAAAACCCTAACTTTTATCTCCTTTTCCACTCTGTAGAAAATACCTTATTCAAGAAACCGAAAACAACATTTGCAGAGCTGAGAGAGGCGTTGATTGACTCTTTTTACCATCCTGATGCCCCTAATGGGAACCGCCTCCCCTTACTTCTTCAAAATAAACCCGAGTATCGACGGGTGATGGAAGAGCTCTTTGATCAAGTTCATACCCTTTTCTTCAACGGGAAAACAGATGTCGACCCAACTCCCATTGATCATTTTGGAACCCTCGAAGAGGGGCAGAAAATCTGTGAATGGCAAGAGTGTATCATGCTTTTTTACTACTTCCAAAGAGAAGATATCAAATTCCGGTTCGACCTCCCAGTAACAACAGAAGTTAACCCTTGTAAGGATAACTTTGATCGCGGGGGAGGGCAGAATATTACGATGGATCGGGCGCGCCAACATAAGATTCATGGAAGTGATGTTCCCGAAGAGTCTCTAGAAAGCACCTTAGCGAGCGTTCAGGCTCCCCCCATTATGGGGAAAGGCCTTCCCGCAATCGATAAACGGATCAATCCCTCTTTAGCAGTTTCACACCGTTTAGCAAATCTTCCACGAGAAAAAATGGAGGCCTTTCAAAAACTCCGTTTTCAGGGATGGCAACTGACAGACTATACAGTCCAAAAACGGGAAGGGCAGCATGCTGTTCCTCTTCCTCAAGATGCACGCACCCCACAAGAACTGGTAGAGTGTATCCATGCTATTCCCGGTAGACACACAATATCCAAGGACTCCATGGTACAAGAAAATGGGAAGCGTTACCCCTCAAAAGAAGCGGTGCTGAAACAACTCGACTCGATCCTTGGGGGAAGAGCCTATATTGCAATCGATGGGATCCACTATAATGGACAACAACCCTACTGGTATAATGCCTCAAGATATGATGCGCAGGGGATTTTAGAGCTACTCATGCATACCCACCAATTATCAGAAGAAAAAGCGCTCCATGTGATGCGTCAACTGGAGGTGCAAATCTTTGCTGATCCTCTAGAAGCCCTAAAAAAAGCCTTTGATCGTCCCGATTTAAATCTCTATGTTGAGCAACTTCCTCAACCTCCTCATGAGGTCAGAATTTGCTTAAATACTGTAGGGGATGCCTTTGTCATTACAGGGGCCAAAAAGTTTCAGCTCCGCGACATAGATAGAGAGGGGGCGCTGCTCACAACGTTTGATACCACCGTCACCCTCCGCATCCCTAAAGACGATGCCCAAAGGGAAAGCGGAGAGTGGTCTTGGGGACATGCTTAAGCTGCTGCTGAAGTACTTCGTCCTTGGATGATAGCTGTTAAATTCAGCGTTGTATTCGTGAAATCGGGAGCCTTTTCTGCACTCTTCAAAAACTGAGATGTATA
>JAKQGT010000355.1 GCA_029556005.1 Chlamydiota bacterium
TAGAGCATGTCGATGATTTGTTTTTTGAGTTCTCCCTCTTTTTTTTCTAAGAAACCTAAAAATTGGAAGGACTCTTTTAGACCATAAAGACTCAACGCTGCAATGAGTGCAGAGGGGCCGGGGATGACTTGCATGGGAAGCCCTTCCAAGCGACACTTTTCAATGAGCTCTGCTCCTGGATCGCAGATTCCAGGGGTTCCTGCATCAGAGATGAGAGCGATATGCTTCCCAGAACGGAGCTCTTTTAAGATCTCATTTTCACGCTTTCGTTCATTGAAGCTGTGAAAACTTTTCATTGGAGTTTGAATTTCAAAAGCCTGAAAAAGATACTGACTGGTGCGTGTATCTTCAGCGAGTACTAAATCGCACTTTTTTAGAGTTTCGACAGCTCTAAAACTGATGTCTTTTAAATTTCCAATCGGTGTCGAAACAATATATAACATTTTTAAGTACTAAAATAGATATAAGTATAAAAAAAGGTGGCACCCAGATTCGAACTGGGGATAGAGGCTTTGCAGGCCCCGGCCTTACCGCTTGGCGATGCCACCCTAGTAGGTTCAAAAGGGTCTAATTATAAACCTGGTTTATTATTAAGAACAAGTGGAATTGGGCTAACTACGCACGCAAGCATTTAAGTAGGCATCAATAGCCTTCAAGTGTTCATTCACCCTTTCGAGGGGGATCATCAAAGGATATTTTAATAGGTATAGAGAGTCTTGAAGGGATTCTGTGTGAAAAATCGCTTCTTGGATATGGATTTGTGTTCGCTCTGCTTTGCGCGCTTCATCACGGATATGAAGGGAGATTTTTTCATTTGCTTTTAGGTGTTCTGCAGGACCTTGAATCAAAAAAAACTGACGTTGAATCGATCGAGAGTGCGATTCGAGCTTCGATAAGTCTGCAGTCAGAACTCCGAAAAATAGAGAGGAGACAAAATAGGTCAGGGCAATCACGCTGAAAAGGCGTGTGAAGAGGTGGCAGACCACATTAAAAGCGGTGAAGTACCAACATCCTTTAGTCATATAATAAGCAAATTTCACGCTGAAGTCGATCACGCTACCGACTTTTTCAATGGTTTGTTGCACTTCAGGAGAAATCGTGGGGCGACGCAAACCGCCCCCCTTCATAGGGCTGGCTTGAACTTGAATTGCATTGCGTGCAGCTAAAACCTGTCTTTCCACCTGATTTTGGGCGCCGTCTTCCATCATGACCCACCAAAGATCGGTCGCAAGTGCATACCCTTGCTCAAGAAATTCACGAAAGTTTTCGATCATACAAACACCGTTTCAAGATAAACGGTGTAGAAGCATAAAACTTTCAAGTTTTTATCACTAGCGCAATAAAAAGGGAAAGATAAAAAAAATCCAACTTTTGAAGTTGTTTGAGTATAATGTTTGAGTATATAGCTAAAGTTGTTTAAAGTTGGGATGATTTAGGAGAGATTTTAAGAAGTCGAAGGACAATAGAAAGGTCTGCATAAATCACCCCAATTTTAAACAAATTTAGCTATAAAGGGGACTTCAGGATGGACAGAACGTTAAAAGAAATTACCCATTTTTTTGGCCACATTTCAGATCGCGAAGAGCGGATTGTTCATGCTGCTTTTGATAGTCGCAAAGTAGAAAAAGGTTCCCTTTTTTTTGCACTGCCGGGAGAGAAAGTCGAGGGGCAGGATTATTTGGAAGAAGTGGCTAAAAAAGGTGGGATTGCAGCAGTTGTATCGGAAAATTATTCAGGCCCAGATTTTGGTCTTGTGCTGATTCGAGTGAAGGATGTGAAACAAGCTTTGCAGGCTTTGGGGCAAGATGTCTTCAGAGAAAAAACCCCTTATGTCATTGGAGTGACAGGATCGGCTGGAAAAACCACGACAAAAGAGTTTATCGCAACCCTCTTGATGGAAAAATTTCCTGTTGCGAAAAATAGTGGGAGCATGAACTCCCAAGTCAGCCTTCCCCTTACCCTAATCAACTGGAGCGGAGAAGAAAAAGTGCTCGTGTTGGAGATGGGAATGAGCCATCCTGGAGAACTCAGCCGATTAATCGAGATCGCTCCTCCTCATTTAGGGGTTCTTACGAATATCAACTACCAACACGCTGCTTTTTTCCCCAACCTAGAGGCGATTGCTGAAGCGAAATGTGAGATGTTTAAATCGCCTCAGATGGAAAAAGGAATTTTTCATCTTCAAACAGAACAATTTGCAGGAGTGCGCGCGTTAAACCTTCCCAAAACTTGGGTGCACTTAAAGGATCCTCGCGCCGATTATACGCTCCAAAATATCGGGGTTACTCCCCCCTTTACAGAGAGTCACTTTCAGGAAAATTTTCTCCAAGCCGTTGCTGTATGTCGTCATTTTGGGTTATCTTGGGAAGAAATTGAAAGAGGAGCACGTCAGCTTAAACCTTATGATCACCGGTTTCAAAAGCTCGAAAAAAGGGGAATCCTTTTTATCGATGATGCCTATAATGCAAGCCCTGTATCGGTTAAGGCAGCTCTCACGAATTTACCTTCGGGGAAACGGAAGATCGGGTTTTTAGGAGCTATGGGAGAGTTAGGGGCTTTTGAAGAGGAGAGTCATCGAGAAGTGGGAGAGTGTGCAGTCAAAGTTCTCGATCATTTGCTGTGTATTGGAAAAGCCTGCGTTCCCCTGGTGGAGGTTTTTCAAAGAGAGGGGAAAAAAGTTGAGCTATTTGAGACAAAAGAAGAGGCTAAGAGGCGTTTGTTAGCGATAGCTTCAGAGGGGGATGTTGTGTTGATTAAAGGGGCAAATTCCCTTTGCCTTTGGACGATTTTGGAGGATCTCTAATGTTGCTTTTGTTCCTCCAATTCCTTTCAGCCCATACAACAATAAAAGTCCCCACTGTTTTCTTCTACTCATCAACCCGCATGATTTTAGCAGCGATCACCACCCTTTTATTTACCATTTTGATAGGCCCTCGATTTATTAATAAGCTCTATCGCTTAAAAACGGGGCAATCGATCCGTGTAGAAGACTGTCCTATGCTTGCTGAGCTCCATCAAAAAAAGAAAGAGACCCCGACAATGGGAGGAATACTCATTTTAGTTTCGATGGTTTTTGCCCTTCTCTTATGGATGGATTTGCATAGTTCTTTTACCCTCATTCTTTTCATTGCCACTGTTTGGCTAGGGACTTTGGGGGGGATAGATGACTATTTAAAGATGAAGCATAAAAACTCTAAAGGGCTCCGTGCACGAAAAAAATTTGGGCTTCAGCTTCTTTTCGCAGCCCTTTTGGGGCTTTATCTTTTGTGGCCAGGATTTTCTGAAGGCATTCATCTGGGGCATTGGTTTGCTCCTCCAGCGTCAAAAGCAGGACATCAAGTTCTCTCAACACAAGCCACCTACTCTGAGTATTTTTTTCCTTTTAAAAAAGGGGCTCTTTTTACTTTTGCGGGGTGGGGGTTAATTTTAGGTTTTTTCCTAACAGTTGTTGTGGTAACGGGAGCTTCCAATGCAGTCAACTTAACAGACGGATTAGACGGACTTGCTTCGGGAACCATTTTACTCGTTGCTTTGGTTCTAGCAGTCTTTGCTTTTCTTTGTAACCATATTGAAATGGCGCGTTACTTGAATATCCTTTACATTGAAGGAAGTGCAGAAATTGCTGTTTATCTGTGCGCGATTGTCGGAGCTTGTTTAGGGTTTTTGTGGTATAATGGGTATCCCGCGCAGGTTTTTATGGGAGATACGGGATCCCTTGCATTAGGGGGGATTTTAGGGACAGCCGCCGTTCTTCTGAGAAGAGAATTTTTGTTAGCTTTAGTAGGGGGGATTTTTGTGATCGAGGCCCTTTCGGTCATTCTTCAAGTACTTAGCTATCGCTACCGAAATAAAAAACGGATTTTTCGCTGCGCACCGCTTCACCATCACTTTGAATTCAAAGGGTGGCCCGAACCCAAGGTGGTTCTCCGCTTTTGGATCATTGGGCTGATTCTTGCATTGTTTGGACTGGCTTCTCTCAAATTTCAATAGATAGATTTAAGATTATGAAGGCATTAATTATCGGAATGGGAAAAAGTGGCCGAGGAGCGGCCCGTTTTTTACTTCATCTCGGATATGAAGTGGTAGGGGTGGATCAAAAGCCCTTTGAAATGGAAGGGGTACGACACCTTGAGAAAGAGGAAACTTTTGATTTAGTGATTCTTTCTCCTGGGGTCCCTCCAGAGCAAGCAAAGGGATATGATGCGATTGGAGAAGCGGAGTTAGCCTTTAGGCATATGAAGAACCGCTGCATCGGAATCACAGGGACAAATGGAAAGACAACCCTCACCCTTCTGATCACCCATGTACTCAATCAAGGGGGGATAAAAGCGTGCGCGTTAGGAAATGTAGGCAGTAGTTTATGCGAGTATTTGCTCAGTCCCGATCTCGATGAAGTTGTGGTGGCTGAACTCAGCTCTTTTCAATTAGAAACGATGACGACACCTGTTTTTGATTATGGAGTGATTTTAAATATTACCCCTGATCATCTCGATCGGTACCCCTCCTTCGAGGCCTATGCAAAAACAAAGTGTCGTTTAGAGGAGTTAGTGAAAGAGAAGCTGCTTATTTCTGAAGAGGTTGGAAGGGCTTTTAAAAGCTTTTTTTCAGAGGGAAAAGTGGAGTTAATTCCTGCCGATTCTTGTTTACAACTAACGAAGAAGGAGAGATACTGGCAAATCATTGGCTATGATAAAGCGTTATGTGCTTTTGCCATTTGCAAAAAGTTCGGAATAACCTGGGATGTTTTTGAAAAAGCTTGCCAAACATTTCAGAAGCCTGAACATCGCATTGAGTTTGTCGATGAGATAGGAAATGTGAGCTTTTATAATGATAGCAAAGGGACAAACGTAGAAGCAGTCCTCTATGCGATTAGCCAGTTAGAAGGACCCATTTGCCTCATTGCAGGAGGAAAAAGCAAGGGAGGGTCCTTTATGAAATGGAAAACAGCGTTTCCTGGTAAGGTGAAGGAGATCTTTGCGATTGGAGAAACAGCGCGTCAAATTGAGCAGGAACTCCAAGAGAGTGTTCCCGTAAGTTGTTTTGAAAATCTGAAGGAAGCTGTACACAATGCTTATCAAAAAGCGCTAAAAGGAGATGTGGTGTTACTTTCACCCGGATGTGCGAGTTTTGATCAGTTTTCAAATTATGAAGAAAGGGGTAGAAAATTTAAGGAATGTGTGTTGGGGTTAGCTCATGAATAGAAAAGATATCATCATTGTTGCTGTTCTGATTAATGCAGGACTTTTAGTGACACTTTTTGTCAGTGCTCTGAAAACAGAGCGGGAAGAAACTGTAGTTATCAATCCACCTTCTAAGGAAGAGGTCATTGTTGCAAAACCCGTGAGTGCTCTTCCCCCGAAAGGAGGAGATCAGATCGACCAGGTCTTAAGTCAATATGCAGCCAAAGCCTTGCCGAAAGAGGAGAAGGAAGAGGTCCTTCCGCCTCCTGTGCTTGTTCCTGCAAAAAAAGAAGAGACAAAAACACCGTATAAGGCACCTCTTGAAAAACAGTCACGTGTGGTCACTGTAGAAAAAGGAGACGTTCTTGAAAAAATCGCACGTTCTCATGGCGTCAGTGTCGATGAGATCATGAAGCTCAATAGCCTTTCTAATACCCGTTTGCAAATTGGGCAAGAACTTAAGCTTCCAGAAAAAAGTGTGGTCACCAAAAAAAGTCCAGCTCCGAAAGACGAGGGAAAATACTATATCGTTAAAGGAGGCGATAATCCTTGGACGATTGCACAACAGAACAATATGCAAGTGGAAGAGCTTTTGCGTCTCAATGATATGGATGAAGCAAAAGCTAAACGCTTACGTCCTGGAGACCGCTTAAAAATCAAGTGATAGCAAAAAAAAGCCCCTTTTTTTTACTCACTTTTGTAACGGCTCTATTTGCCGTTGGAATTTTGATGGTTTTCGATACGACTTCTGCTGAAGTGATCGATCGGAGCCTCAACGTCAGCACGCACCATGCTCTTTATCGCCAACTGACTTATGGATGTTTAGGTGTTTTTTTAGGGCTTTTGGTTTATTTCATGGGATATCAAAAAATCCTGAATCTTTCTCCTTATCTTTTTTATGCCCTCACCCTTTGTTTGATCCTTGTTTTTGTCCCTGGAATCGGACAACAGATCAATGGAGCGCATCGTTGGATGGGGTTAGGTCCATTTTCTTTCCAACCTTCTGAATTTATGAAGGTGGTCATGCCCCTCTACTTTATTTATCTCTATCTCAAAGTGGAGAGGATGACATGGAAAGGTTTTTACTGGATTATCCTGAAGCTTTCCGTCCCTTTATTTTTGATTTTAATTGAACCCGATAATGGAGCGGTTGTCATTATCATGGTGACATTGATGGCCCTCTTTTTTATTTGTCGGATTCGTTGGGTCTATTGGTTGCTTCCCGTTCTTTTTTTAGGGGGGCTAGGGGGAATTGCAGCGCTGCAAATGCCCCACGTGAAAGAGCGGATTCGTATCTATATGAATCCTGAAACCGACCTATTGGGCAAAGGGCACCAACCCTATCAAGCAAAGATTGCAACCGGTTCGGGGGGGCTTTTTGGTCGTGGATTAGGAGCCAGCCTCCAAAAGTTAAATTATCTACCTGAAGCACGTAGTGATTATATTGCGGCGATTTATGCTGAAGAGTTAGGGTTTATTGGAGTCCTATTTTTAGTACTCCTATATCTTTCGATTGCTTATAGTGGCTTTCACATCGCCTTTAAGGCTCAAAATAGAGCAGGGTTTTATTTGGCTGCAACGTTGACGTTTTTAGTCTCATTTCAAGCTTTTTTAAATTTAGGGGTTGTCTCAGGACTTCTTCCTAGTAAAGGGACGAATCTTCCTTTTTTTAGCCAGGGAGGATCCTCCCTTTTAGCCAATACCATCGCAGTGACACTCATTATGAGTACGCACCGGATAAAGGAGCATGCATCATGGAAAGCCCTCAAAGAGAGTTAAACGTTGTCATAGCTGCTGGAGGAACGGGGGGGCACCTTTTCCCAGCTCAAGCACTAGCCCTTGAAATGCTTCAGAAGCATCCCCATGTGCGCATCACATTTGTGGGGGCAGGTTTAAAAACCAATGCCTATTTTAAAAATGATCTTTTCCCCTTTCTCGATATCAAAAGCGGATCTCCGATTAAGAAGCACCCCATAAAAGTCATCAAAGCCTTGCTTTCCATCTCAAAAGGGCTCCTTCGGTGTATGAAATTTTACAAAAGAACCCAACCAGACTTGATTGTAGGGTTTGGTAGTTATCATACATTCCCTGCTCTTCTTGCAGGAAAACTCAAAAGAATCCCCATTATGATTTTTGAGTCTAATGCTCTTCCGGGGAGAGTCAACCGGTATTGTTCGAAATGGGCCAAGGTTTCTGCGATCCAGTTTTCCCGTGCCTCTGAGTATCTCAAAGGAAAAAGTATCTGCGTACAAATGCCTCTTCTGAAACAACACGAAGAGATTTCTAGAGCCAAAGCACGCGATTATTTCGGTTTAGATAGAGAAAAATTCACTTTTTTGATCTTCGGAGGCTCTCAGGGAGCTCAAGCCATCAATCGTTTTTTTTGTGGTGCTATAGAATTCCTTCTTGCCCAAGGGTTAGACTTTCAAGTGATTCATATTTTGGGAAGCAATGACCGTCTAGATAAACTCCGAGCCATTTATGAAAAATATGAAATTCCTGCTGCTGTTAAAGCCTTTGAAGAAAACATGGATTTTGCGTGGACTGCAGCTGACTTGAACATCTCTAGAGCGGGTGCCGCCACTTTAGCTGAGCTCATTGAATTTACTGTGCCGAGTATTTTGATTCCCTATCCTTATGGTAGCGAGAATCACCAAGGAAAAAATGCAGCCTATATTGCGGATGAAATTCAAGGAGGGGTCGCCCTTGATGAAAAAGATCTCAGTGGGCGGATTTTAGCTCAGACCATTAGCGATCTTTTAGCCCAGGAAAAACTCTCCTTGATGAAAAAGGCCCTTATTCAATTTAAAAAACAAGAAAGTAAAAGGGACCTTTGTTCCCTTGTTTTAGAAAATATATGAAAAACCCAAAGTATCATTTTTTAGGCATTGGGGGAATTGGAATGAGTGCACTTGTCCATATCCTTCTGGAAAAAGGGGAAAAGGTTTCTGGTTCTGATCTTAAAAACACTTCCCATTTGAAAAAATTAGGGGTTCAGATCACCCAAAAGCTCCCCACCCAAGCTAAAGTGGTATATAGTACTGCCATTAAGAGCGATCACCCCGGTATCCTTTCAGCCAAAAAGCGCAACCTTCCTCTTATGCACCGCAGCGCTTTACTCAAATCACTTTTGGAAGGAAAACAGGCTCTCTTAGTGACGGGGACACATGGGAAAACAAGCACGACAGCGCTCCTTTCCTGGACCTTGCATGTTGCAGGGCTTAAGCCCACCTATGCTGTGGGAGGAATTCTGCGTAATTTCAATAAAAATGGGGGATTTGGACTTGGACCCTATTTTGTAGCTGAAGCCGACGAAAGCGATGGCTCATTCCTAAACTATAGTGGTGATGGTGCGATCATCACTAACATAGAAAAAGAACATCTCGATTATTGGAAAAGTGAGAAAAAGATCTTAGAAGGTTTCCAGAAGTTTATAAGTCAAATTAAAGATCCCCAACTCCTTTTCTACTGCAGCGATGACTCCTTGCTAAAGGAGTTACAGCCTCCAGGGATTTCCTATGGGAAAAGTGGCACTTTACGCTTAGTTTCCTATAAACAAGAAGGGATGAAAATGGTCTTTACCGCGGCGTTTAAAGGGGTGAAATATGAAGGGATTGAGCTCCCTCTTTTGGGAAAAGAAAATGTATTAAATGCTTTAGCTGTTTTTGGGATGGCTTTGCAACTGGAAATTCCCGAGAAGAAAATCCGTAAAGCCTTTAGCACCTTTAAGGGAGTTAAACGCCGCTTAGAGAAAGTGGGGGAAGTCAACCGTATCACCATTTATGATGATTATGCCCATCATCCTACCGAAATTCGATCGATCCTTTTAGCCTTGAGAAAAGCCTATCCTAATCGTCGACTGATGATTCTTTTTCAGCCCCATCGCTACACACGCACCAAAACACTGGATTTTTCGGAAGCATTTGAAGCTGCTGATCTTGCGATTATCACCGATATTTATAGTGCAGGGGAGAAGCCGATTTTAGGAGTGAATGGGCAATCGTTTTGCAAAAAGCTAAAAGGGGACAATGCCCTTTTCCTTTCTAAGGACAAACTTTTGACCCTTCTCCCCAAAATGCTAGTTCCCGGAGATGTTCTTGTAACTGCTGGAGCAGGGGATATCACAGAAATCGGGCCTCAGCTTTTAAGGCAATTATAGCTAAATTTATTTAAAATTGGGATGATTTATGTGGATCTTTTCGTTATCTTTCGACTTCTTAAAATCTCTCCTTGTCCAATGGACAATGTTTTCGATTTTAAGAAGCCAAAATCCATCAAAAATACCTCACCTAAATCATCCCAATTTTAAACAAATCTAGCTATATGAGGAAGTTGAAGTCTTTTTTTCTCATCGTATTTTCTTTAGGTTGTACTGCGTTATTTTACACTGTGCTTTCCCATTTTGATCAGCAAAAAGCCCCCACTTCACCGATTCGGTATCTAGCTCAAACAGGTCCTGTTAAGGAGGGACTCAAAACCGATTATTTAGCCCAACTGTTGCACCTTTCAAAAGATTGTCCCCAATTCTTAGATGCCGAAGAGGCTCAAAACATTTTAAAGAAAAGCCCCTTAATGAAAGAAGTGGCCGTGACGCTGCTAAGTCCTGAGACGCTCTACATTGATTATACCCTGAGACAACCCCACTTTATCCTTTCTGATGGACGAAATGTTGCAATTGATGAGACAGGACATTATATCCCCTTAACCCCTTTTTATACTCCTAAGAGACTCCCTGAGGTTTTTTTGGGACTAAAAAAAATGCCCGATTGGCACGAAACAGTTCC
>JAKQGT010000245.1 GCA_029556005.1 Chlamydiota bacterium
TTTTTGAAGTTGTTTGAGTCTATAAGTCAGTTTTCAATTTTCTTCAAAAGGAAAATGGGGTAAATATTGAGGAAAGGGATCTGAGAATGGAGAATCAATGCGCAGACTGAAGTGGATTTTATTGGGGATGCTCTTATGTTATGGGAGTGGGATAGCTCTTGTGAAGGAACTTCCTCCTAGCCAATGGCAGCAGGAAGTCGCCAATATCGATGAAGCGGTCATTAAGCTCACAGACCTGCGGAATAAAGAGCTAGCCAATGCAGCATGGGCACAAAACCAAGGGGACCGTCTCCAGTTTCAGTCTCAAAATCTTATCGATGCACGGCGCTATTGGAATGAAGCAGATACCAGTCGTGAAATTGCGGCCCGCTATCAAGAAGAAATCGACAAGCTTGAAGCCCGCAGGAAAGTATTGCTTGAAGCGCATGGACAGTCTTATACTCCTAGCTCATGATATATCAATCCTCATTAGCACTCCTTACAGACCTCTATGAACTGACGATGGCATATGGGTACTGGAAGCTCAAAATGATGGACCGCGAGGCGGTCTTTAATCTCTTTTTTAGAAGGCGCCCTTTTCAGGGGAGTTTTGCGATTACTGCAGGACTCGAATCGGCGATCCAGTTTATAGAAAATTTCAAATTCGAAGATTCGGATTTAGGGTATTTAGAAAGTCTAAAAGCTTATAATGGAAAACCTCTTTTTGAAAGGGAGTTTTTAGATTATCTCAGCACGTTTAAATTCTCTTGCGATGTCGATGCGATGGTCGAGGGGACACCGGTATTTCCCTATGAACCCCTCATTCGGGTCCGTGGCCCTATTTTGGAAGCGCAACTTTTGGAGAGCTCTCTTCTCAATATCATCAATTTTCAAACCCTGATTGCCACCAAGGCTGCGCGCGTTTGTGCAGCGGCAGAAGGGGACGAAGTGATCGAATTTGGACTGAGACGCGCTCAGGGGATAGATGGAGCCTTGTCGGGAACTCGTGCTTCCTTTGTAGGAGGATGCCACTCCACTTCGAATGTGATTGCGGGAAAATTTTTTGGGATACCTGTTAAGGGGACGCATGCCCATAGTTGGATCATGGCTTTTGACAGTGAAGAAGAGGCCTTTGATGCTTATTCCAAGGTGATGCCGAATAATTGCATTTTTTTAGTGGACACCTACAATTCTATCGAAGGGGTGAAGCATGCCATTGCTACAGCACAAAAGGAAAAAAATATAAAAATGCAAGGGGTGCGGTTAGATTCCGGAGATTTAGCTCATTTAAGTATTCACATTCGAAAAATGCTCGATGAGGCCGGCTTTACCGATGCGAAAATTATGGCCAGCAATGAACTCGATGAGATGATTATTCGCGATCTGAAAAAACAAGGGGCCAAAATCAATCTCTGGGGGGTCGGGACCAATCTCATTACGGCAAAAGATCAGCCTGCTTTAGATGGAGTTTATAAGTTGGCTGCCCTGCAAGATGAGAAGGGGGAGTGGTGTTATAAGATCAAAATTTCAGAGCAACTTGCCAAAACAACAAACCCCGGGATTTTACAAGTGCGGCGCTTTTTTGATGAAGAGGGGATGGCGCGTTCTGATATGATGTACGATGTAGAAATGGGGCTTCCAGAGAGTTTTGAGTTGATTGACCCGATCGATCCAACCATGCGAAAAAAAGTAAAAAAAGAGATGCAAAGTGAAGAGTTATTAGTTCCTATATTTAAGAGGGGAAAGCGGGTTTATACCTCTCCCTCTCTTACGCAGATACGTGAAAACACGCTCGCACAGCTGAAAAAGCTTTCTGAACCGATGCGCCGCTTTCTTTATCCTCAGCCTTATTTTGTGGGATTAGAGAAAAATCTCTATCATTTAAAAATGCGCCTTATTGAAGAGATAAAAAATGACTAGAGCCTTACTGATTGTCGATTTGCAAAATGACTTTATGCCTGGAGGCCCCCTAGGGGTTAAAGGGGGAGATGGTTTGGCCCCCTTGATCAATACGTTCATGGAGAAATTCCCTGTCGTGATTGCAACACAGGATTGGCATCCCCAAAGGCATGTGAGCTTTGCAAGTACCCATCAAAAAAAAGTGGGAGAGACAGTGGAAGTCAATGGAAGGGAGCAAGAACTTTGGCCCGACCATTGCGTGGAGCGTACTCCAGGTTCGAACATTGTCAAAGAGTTAGAGCGTGATGGGATCCACCATTACATCTATAAAGGAACCGATCGGATGATTGATAGCTATAGTGCCTTTTTCGATAATGGGGGAATCAAGTCGACAGGGCTCGATACCCTTCTCAAGCAAAAAGGGGTTAGAGAGCTTTATATTGCCGGTTTGGCTACTGATTTCTGTGTCCTTTATAGTGTTTTAGATGCCCGTAAATTGGGCTATCCCATCTCGGTTATAAAAGATGCCTGTCGGGCGATTGGAGACGGAGAAAAGGCCCTCAAAAGAATGAAAGAAGCGGGGGCAAACATTATCTCTTCTGCAGATTTGTAAGAACTGGTATTCTGAAATTATCTTTCTCCCTAGTCACTATGAAACACGAAATAAAAGAAAATCCTCATCCCATTAACGTTTTAAGCCTGGTTGGTATTTGCTCGGGTTGTATTGTGATGGGGCTTGTATTCACGATGGTCAATGCAAGCATCCCCGTCATACAACAGGCACTCGCTGTTCCCCTCCATCTGATGCAATGGATGATGATGGCTTTTGGCATTATTAACTGCGCTTTGTTAGTGACGAGTGGTCGACTCGCCGATATGTTTGGAAGAAAAAAGATCTATTTATTTGGATTAAGTTCTTCGGGTTTGGGGATGCTTTTAGGGGGATTTAGTCAAGGAGGCGTTGGACTAATTGTAAGTATGAGCTTGGCTGGTTTAGGGAATGCTATTTTGCTTCCGGTTTCTCAAGCAATGCTTGTTTCAGAGTTTCCAGAAACGCTTAAGAGTCGTGCAATTGCCTTATGGGCAACTGCGATAGCCTATGCGATGGCTTTGGGGCCCATTGTGGGGGGAGTGATTTCTAAAGAATGGGGGTGGCGGTGGATTTTTTGGTCGATGATTCCGTTCTTTGTCATTAGTTTTTTCCTCATTGCCCTTTTTTCTAAGGAGAGTAAAAACACTGTGGATCCCCCTATTGGAGATTATTGGGGAATGACCTTTCTAGGAGTGGGTCTCACCGCTTTTGTTCTTCTTACAACGGAGTTTAATCGCTTTTCTAAGCTCACTAATGGCATTCTTTTTCTTCTCACTATGGGTGCTTTTATCGCCCTTTGGAGAAATAGCCGGCGCTTTCCTTATCCGATTTTATTACCAGAATTGGTGCGTAAAAGGGTGTTTATTGCTGCATCTGTTGCGAGTGCCTGCTTAATCTTTTACATCTGGGCCACCTTTTTTTTACTCCCGATTTATTTGCAAAATGTGCGCTACCTTTCTCCTTTGAGCTCGGGTTTGATCATGCTTGCCATTACGGTTCCTGTCATCATTCTTTCTCCGATTGTAGGACGGAGATACCACTCTCATAAAGCGTGGTTATTTAGCCTGATCGGTTTTATCTTTTTATTGATTTCCTCTATCTTGCAAGGGGGATTTGGAGAAGCGTCTTCGGTTGTTTTTATTGTGATCACTACGCTGTTTTTTGGAGTGGGATATGGCTTGATTTATGGTCCCACGGCTACGGCTGCGATTTCAGTTGTTCCTCCTTACAAAGCGGGCATTGCATCAGGGACCTATGTCACATTTCAAGAAATTGGGGGGACTCTCGGACTTGCCCTAGTGGTGACAACCGTGCGCCTCTACTCTCCCTTATCTGTAGGATTTCAAAAAGGGGGCGTGGGGTTGATTTTTATCAGCATTTTGGGATGCATAGCGAGCCTATTATTAAAGCGTCAAAAATCTAATTGAACCACTTTATGGCGACTCGTTTCCCCTTTGAGGATGGTGATGGCCGACTTGGGGATCTTAAAATGTTTGCTAAGGATTGTAATAAGGGATTCGTTCGCTTTCCCTTTTTCAGGAGCTGCATTCAGGCGCACTTTAAGAACCTCTCCTTCCCAGCCAACGACCTCGTTTCTGGATGCTTTAGGAATCACTTTGACTGCAATTTTCAATATTGACAGGTCCTTTATGATTTTAGTAATATGGTAGCATGAAGAAACAAATTCTTGTATCACTCCTTCATTTTTCCTTCCACCATGCCCTCTAAGGGCAATGGTTCATTCTTTATTATTCATTTTTTTTGTGTCAGTCTTTAAAATTTAGGAAGGAATTATGAAATCCAAAACGAATATTTTACGTGTCATTAGTGGCACATTTTTAATCGCAGGCACCATGATTGGTGCGGGGATGCTGGGACTTCCCTTAGTGACGGGTGTGGCAGGTTTTTTCCCTGGTCTACTCATTACACTCATTGTCTGGTTTTTTATGTATTGCACGGGGCTCCTTTTTCTGGAGGTGACCCTGTGGATGCCCGATGGGAGTAATGTCTTATCCATTTCAGGAAGGTTCTTTGGAAAGGGAGGACGACTTCTATCAGGAGGGATGTTTGTCTTTCTCTATTACTGTCTCATGATCGCTTATTTTGCTGCAGGGGCCCCTCTTTTGGCAGAAGCCTTAGGGATTTCTCCCACCAGTTGGGGGAGCTTTTCCCTGTTTGGGGTGGTTTTTGCTACCATTGTTGCGATCGGGCCGAAGTCGATTGATCGGACAAATATCATGCTAAGCATCGCGATGATTGCGGCCTGGTTTATTTTGATTGGGGGAGGAGGAGATAAAGTGGAATTACCCCGTCTCACCTATACGAAATGGTCCGCAATGATCTTTGCGATGCCTGTTCTTTTCAGTGCTTTTGGGTTCCATAATGTGATCCCTTCTCTATGCACCTATCTCAAACGAGATAAAAGGTCTTTGCGGATAGCGATTTTCTGGGGCTCAGTGATCCCATTACTGGTTTATTGTGTCTGGCAGTGGCTGATTATTGGAGCAATTCCTCATGAGGTGATTGTAAAGACGTTAGAGGAGGGAACTCCTGTGACTGCAGCTTTTCAATCGGTGACTGGAGAGAAGTACTTTGCCATGATCGGACGCTTTTTTGCTTTCTTTGCAATTGTGACTTCCACCCTTGGGGTCTCTTTTTCTATGGTCGATTTTTTGGGGGATGGATTTCGTATTGTGAAGCGGACAGGCTGGAAACGGGTGGGGCTCACTCTCCTTACTTTTGTCCCTCCCTGTCTATTAGCAGGGCTCAATCCAGGGGTTTTTACCACAGCACTAGGAGTGGCTGGAGGCTTTGGAGAAGCTTTCCTCAATGGCCTCCTTCCGATAGGCCTCCTCTGGGTGGGGAAATATACCTGGAAGCTCAAAGCCGACCTGAAGTGGCTGGAGAATAAAACTGTTCTGACGTTTTTAATTCTTTATGCTCTCTTTGTTGTTGGATTAGAGGCTTACCATCTTATTGATAATTAATTAGTTAGTTTTTAACTCCTTCTATGTGATTAAAATAATCTTTAGGTCTTAATAATTAATAAGTTTTGACTTATCATGGAAGGCATAAGGCCACCTTTCAGGCCTCATAGAAGGAGGAACCAAATGACAGAAGTCTATCTTGCAAATGCCCCCGTGAGTCACTACGAGGAGCGCATGAAACTAGAGGTAGAAAAGGCTGTAGATGCCAAAGCTCCAGGCGAGGTGATCGAAGTTTCTAAAAATCTCACAAGTATTTATAAAGCAGGGCTGCAAGACAATCCTCAAGCCCAAAAACGTCTTTCTAATGTTTTTTCGGCGGCACGTCGTGAATTAGGTCAAGAACTCAGTAGACTTGCCTTAGAGAAACTAAGAGGGTAGTTGTTTCTTTGCATCACGCGCTGCATTCCGGACAATTTCCGGAAGCGCGGGGTGGATATAGATCATATTTAATAAATCATCGAGAGTGCAGCCTAATGTCATCATCCCAATCAGCATGTGGATCATGTTCGAGGCTTCCTCTCCAATAATATGTGCACCCAGGAGTTTTAGAGAATGTTTTTCGAAGAGCAATTTAGCGAACCCAAACTCAGGAAGAAGGACCATTCCACGCGCACTCGAGGCATACGTGTTTTTCCCGAGAATGTAGGGGATTTGTGCCTCTTTCAGTTCGCGCTCCGTTTTCCCCACCCCCGCAATTTCGGGAGAGGAAAAGACCGCGTGGGGGAC
>JAKQGT010000254.1 GCA_029556005.1 Chlamydiota bacterium
TATCTGGAGCCTTTTTTATTGCTCTTAGGGCGACATAAGTAGCGCCAAAGCCAAAAGACCATGACATAGGAAAGAAGAGGAGAGCTTTCCAAATAACGGGCAATGGCATCTTAATTATGACCAAAAGAAGTAGCAAGCCCACCGATAGACATCCAATGCAAAGCCAATTTGCCGTAGACTTTGGCAGGGTGGAAAGTTTGCTATTTTTCTCTTTCATTGCTTTCAGTGGGATCAGAGCTCCAGTTGCGAGAATTATTAGAACTGCCTTCATTCCTTCTATAATAAACAGTGAAAGCTCGTCCGATAGATTTCGGCGAGTCTTTTCGTCCTTCTTATCCATGCTTTTAAAAAAGCTGTTCATTGGAAACTCCCTTGGATTCCGTGCTTTGTTTAAAATT
Organism: Chlamydiota bacterium; assembly: GCA_029556005.1. GTDB lineage: Bacteria > Chlamydiota > Chlamydiia > Chlamydiales > Simkaniaceae > JAAKFF01. The sequence continues at coordinate 399 of JAKQGT010000254.1, forward strand.
TCTTCCGTGAATTGATTAAATAGTTTTCAGCTTTGAAACCCAATCATTGAGCCGCATATATCCCCAAGTGTTTGAGAAAACTTCAGTGGGATTTAAGTAATGAGAAAAACCGAATATTCTTGATGATCCTGAATACTTTAAAAGGGTCGGCAAATGCCCTTCGTTCACATAGATATAATGAACATGCGTATAGCTTGACGTCTGAAAGTAAGCGAAGCGTTCCATGTATCTATTTAAAGACTTCAGAGTTCTTTCAAGCTCGATAGCCATAGAGTGATTATCAAACTCAAAGCTCAAGTCTGGGGTAAACTCTTTCCTCCTTCCGACATCGATCAAGGACCACGTTTTCATTTGAGGATCATTTAAAAGAAGATTGTAGTCCTCAACGTAACCTTTAAGCTGAAAGCGCACGTGGTTTAAAAGCAGCTGGTGCATGACCAAATGTTGCTTTAGCAGTCTATTTGTTTCGGGGATCTGCTTCCTGAAAATCTGGCTTAAGCTATATATCTTCGTAAGAGGATGTACATTCAGCCCCAAAATCATCGGGGTGAATTCTTTTTTCCCTTTGAAAATATCAGTCGCATTTTGGCTAACGATGTACCCAGAGGCTTGAAGAGCAACAAGCCTCTTGCTGCATGAAGCCTTGGATCGAAAGAACATACTTTGAAGTTGTTCAAACGTAGCATAGCCTTGAGCTCTTAAAAAGCTTGTGATTTCGATATCCCTTGGTTGAAGGCGAACGTTTAGTTGAGTCATCTATCTTTTTTTGAGCTTTTCCGCTAGCTTCAGGAACTCTTGTTTGTACTCAGGATTTGCCATCATGTTTTGTAGATGCCACTCGGTAGGAGTCATTTCGTCCACAAAGCTATTCACAATCCCCTTCGGAAGAGCTTTTGCGATAAAGGCTGAAAAATCTGAGAAATTTACTTCAACTTTGCGCTCTTCTAAAATTAATTTTCCTTCTTCGTAAAGAGCGAAAAGTTCTTGAGAAATGTTGGCTCGATTAAATTTTGGTTTATCGTGTGCTTGAGTGATTTTTGGGTTTTCAATGTTTGTTTCCATGAGGTTCTTTCCTTAGTTTTTTTCTGGTTGTTCTAGAATGTAGACTCTTACATAAACAGGTCCT
>JAKQGT010000274.1 GCA_029556005.1 Chlamydiota bacterium
CAAGTCATCCCCTTCTGCGCAAAACTTGAAGAAGAGCTCGTCCAGCTTTCTGATGCAGAAGCAGCTGAATATCTGGATACCCTGGGCCTATCAGAACCCGGCCTCAATCGCCTGATCAAAGTGGGTTTTGAAACCCTCGGCCTCATCACTTTCCTCACCACAGGTGAGCAGGAAACCCGCGCCTGGACGATCTTGAAAAATACCACAGCGCAAATCGCTGCAGGCAAAATCCATTCTGACATCCAAAAAGGCTTTATCCGAGCAGAGGTCGTCTCCTTTGAAGATATGGTCACCTATAAAGGGCGCACCGGGGCAAAAGAGGCAGGTAAAGCCCGCTCTGAGGGGCGCGACTACATCGTCCAAGATGGCGATGTCATCCTCTTCTTCCATAATTAATCTCTCTTCATCTCTTTCTTGACAGTTTCTCTACTGAGTTTTAGAAGATAGTAAAGGACTAACCATGCGTCACTTTTTTATTTTATTCATTTTCTTCATCTCTATTGCCTTTTCGGAGGAAGCTCCGTCTGAACCCTTGACTCCTCCTGATCCTCTACACTTAAAAGCGAATTGGTGGAGTTATTATGATGTAGACCAAGAGCGCCTTGGGGTGCGGATTCAAAAAACGACCGAATCGCTTGAAAACCTCAAAAGAGACCTCTCTCCCCTTCAAAGGGAACAAGCAGACCCCTTAATTTATCAAATCATCATTGGCCTCAACACCTATGAACAGCTGATGAAACAACGGGCTTCCTTATCTCCTCAAGAACGTACCCCCAAAGAAGTCTATTCTTTTGAAGAGTTTTTAAACTTGGGAAGTATTCTTAACCAATCGGAAGTTTCCTATAACTCTAAACTGCAAAAGATCCGCATTGAAAAAACCAATTTAAGATCAGACCAATCTCACCTCGATGCCCTCACAGCAGCCTACTTGAGCATGACTAAATCTAGCCCCTCTCGGGTCATTAAAGGTTTGACCGTCATGGCCATAAAAATCTCTATTAGCATTGATGAAAAAAAACTCTCTCTATTACAAGCTGAAACCTCAACGATTGAGCACTATAACAAGACGTTAGAAAAGGAAATTGCTTTTGCTCGCGACCACGTGAATCCGACCACCATCGAATTAGCTCTGTTGAAGCAGAACATCGAAAGAGCCCAAATACAAGGCATCAAAGCTCAAGAGAATTTATTAACCATTCAAACACAGATCGGTACTAGCGCCTCTTTATTATCTGGGCAAAAAATTCTCTTGGGGACATTAAATCGTGCTCAATCGCAGGTGCAAAGCATTCAAGCCCAAGTGGAGTATATCTTGGGACAAGTGATGAAAGAACCGCAAAAAAAAGGGGTGAAAGCCATCTATCTAGAGCTCGCTTCTCTCAAAGAAGGACAGGATTTAGTCGAGCGCGAAATGGATGATTGGCAGAGTGCTGCAGAACACTATTTAGCCCTAGCCATCGCAGAATCCAATAGAGACGAAATAGAACTCGCGCAAAAAACACTCTCTTTCATTCAAATGCTAGGGCAAAACATCCAATTGAATGAGTTTTTATTCCAACAAGCAGACTTTTTGATTCATGCACATTATGTTTCTTTTAGCGACCGCATCTATGAGTACTGGCAAAATTTTGTGATTTATTTCAAACAGATCAGCAAATGGTCTCATAATAGCTTATTTAAAATAGGGCAAACTCCCATTACGACTTATGGGATTCTGAAGGCCCTATTCACCATTATTATCGCCTATTTTCTTGCGAAGTTCATGCAACGCTGGATCAATCGGGTGGGGCAAAAACAAAAACGCTTCAATCGGGCGGGACTTTACGCTTTAGCCCGCCTTTTATATTACTGCATTCTCCTTATTGGAATTATCATCGCTATTTCTGGTGTAGGCCTGGATCTCACCGCTTTTGCCGTGATTGCAGGTGCTCTCTCAGTCGGTATTGGTTTCGGACTGCAGTCGATCGTTAATAACTTTGTGTCTGGTATTATCGTCCTTTTAGAAAAAAAACTCCGGGTGGGTGACTACGTCCAACTCGAATCGGGAGAGGTGGGGCGTGTGATGGAAATCAATGTGAGAACAACACTTGTCAAAACCTTTGATAATATTGAAGTCCTTGTCCCCAACGCAGATCTCGTCTCAAAAAAATTCACGAATTGGACCCTCTCCGATAAAGTACGCAGAATCCGCATCCCCTTTGGAGTTGCCTTTGGGAGTGATAAAGAGAAGGTGCGAGAGGTGACAACGGCAGCTGCCTTAAAAATTCCTATTACTGTTAAAGAACGTCATCCCCAGCTTTGGCTCGTAAAAATAGGAGAGTGCAGCTTAGATTTTGAACTGGTTGTGTGGGTCAATGAATCCCTGCATGGATCGCCCCCCGCTGGAACCCAGGCTTGGTACACCTGGGAGGTAGAGTCTGCTCTTCGAGAAAGTGATATCAAAATTCCTTATCCCATTCGGGATGTCAATCTTTATCCCCAATCTTCATCTCCTCTCTAACAATTTTTTTAATGATTCAGTTTTGAAGATGTTTCTGGTATACTTTTTGTGAAAAAATTTTAGGAGTTAGAGAATGGCAGTAAGCAACATCAACGATTCTAGAGGTCATTATTTATCTTGGTTTATACTCAAGCAACTTCAAAAATTGGTTTTGGGCTAGCGCGAAAGCTTTCGGAATTCGTCGATCTTAAATGACCTAATATTAGAAATATGAGGTCATTTAAGATCGGCAAATTACGGTGCTTTGGCACAGCCGAAAATCCAACTTTTGAAGTTGTTTGAGTATAAAACCAACTTTTGAAGTTTTTGAATCGTAAATCCTTTAACTCGAGATAGGTTCATGGAAGGGAAAACACCTGCAGTCACTG
>JAKQGT010000313.1 GCA_029556005.1 Chlamydiota bacterium
GATACAAAATACTGTTATGATAAAATCCTCAATCGACATGCCTTTGCACTCCTTTTTTGTTTTTTATCATAGGCAGTTTGCGGTAAGGTATGTCACTTTTTCAACAGCAAACTTTCATTAGGAAAATTCGCACATCGCGTATGCTTCATAATTTTCTTTTAACTGATAGCGAATTATTCTCAAAAAGAATCTTCAGGATCGGGGTAAAGGGTTCGGAGGGCGTGACTGAGCCCTTTGAGGCAATGGGGCTTGTGAGCACGTGCTGCTGTGAGTGCTTCTGCTTTTTTGAGATGGTCCCAGGCTTCTTGGTAGTGAAAGCGGTTTACACAGACGATGGCTAAGTAATATTCTACAACAGGGCTGGAAGGATCTAGAGCGTGATAACGGCTGAGGGTTTCATAGGCTTCTTGACCACGTCCCAACTGCAAAAAGGTGATGGCGAGTTGGAGTAAGCCATCCCGGAATTGAGGATGTTTTTTTAATATTTCTTTCAGTTCATTTTGCTTATCTAAGATCGATTGACGCGACTCATCTACAGGGGAGAAAATCGCCTGGATTCCTGCCACGCTTACTTTTCCGTTTAAATAATCTTCAGGAGTGACCTCTTTTGCCACAGCGTGGTCAAATATGACATCGCGTATCTCTTCTAGTAGCTCCCTTCCTTCTGCGATCTTCCCGACAAAAAGATAGTTGTACCCCAGGAGCATTTTTAAGAGAGGATCATGGGGCAAGTAGGGAAGAGCTTTTTCATAGAGCTCGACTGTTGTCTCATGTTTTTCTTTGTGCCATGAGACCGCAGCTTGGTTGATAAAAGCGAGTCCAATCACCTCTTTTAAAGTGCGCTTTTGGAGTTTACGGGTGTTGATTCCTAGATAAACACGATCAGGGAGATGAATCCCCCGCGCTGTTGTTTCGATATTTTGATGGCTTTCTCCCGAATTGTAGCGGATAAAGATGTGTCCGGGGGGGGTGATGATTTCGAGGGGAAGGTCGAGACGTTGGGCGATTGAAAGATAGAGAATCGATACCCCTAAGCAAACCCCTAAACGGCTATCTAGAACAGAGGGGAGAAAGGTGTAAAGGTCGATATCTTTAGCCCAAATAGAATGGGGAGGAAAGCGGAAACGTTTTTCATGGAAGATGAAATGGCTAATGGCGCGGATTTTCTCTTCATGGGAGGCTTCTCTCGGAAGGCGGGCCAAAATCTGCAAAGCAATCAAGTCTAAGCTGGCTTCATACTGGCGGACTTTTAGGGGTTCTTCTTCAAATTGGTAGAGCAAAAGAGCGTGAGAAAGATCGATCTCTTCTGAGGGAAGAGTCATGAGGACTTTTTTATCCCATTCCCGATAGCCTTTGAGCTTCCTATTGCTTAAATGATCCGAAATGTTTTCGATTAGAGAGAGTTGAGCGTCATCTAAAGCGATATCTGTCTCAAAGGGTTGTTTATTGACGAGGGCAATCACCGAATCGATCTCCATTGCAGGGAGAACGAGAGCTCCTTCAAGATATTGCCTTTCGCTGCGGTGGCGGTGCATCAGCTCCCAGGCATCGGAGAGGGCTTGTCTTCCCTGAGGGGCATCGGGATAGAGGTGATAGAAAGCAAAGAGCTCAGAAATCGAATAGGGGTCCAAACTGTTATAGAGTGTTGTGAGTCGGGTATCCGAAAGAGAGGTTCCCCATAAAAGGGGAGGGAGGAAAAGAAAAGTGAGCCATTTTTTTATCATGCCTTCATCATACGTTTTGGAGAAGTTTTTCGAATAGGTTCTTCAGCTTTTCGTTTTTGAGCAGCACCTCTAAAGGCTCTTTATAGCGGTAGGACCAATTTCGTGTCGACTTGGTTCCGGGATAATTGATGCGTTCCTCTTCAGGATCTTCCCAGGTCAGCTCAGGAACCAAGGCTAAATATTCCTGGAGCAGGTTGATGTGAAATAAACTTCCACAGTGATGATTATCCCACAAAATTTCGAATTGGTTTTTGGGGGATAATTTTGGAGAATAGGTCCATTTCTTAAAAGCGGCATAAGCAGTTGCATCTTGGGGATTATTTTCCCACCATAGCTGTACTGTTTCTAAATCATGAGTGGAAACAGAGCATTGGGTCAAGGGAGGATAGTGTGCATAGGGGATGAAGGATTGATCGGTTTTCCAGTTCCGATTATAGCGGAAGATTTTAAGTCCTGGGATCCCATACTCTTCCATACACTTGTTAATGAAAGGAGGGGGGTCTCCTAAATCTTCTCCAATCGGGAGCATTTCTGTGAAACCGATGAGTGTTTTTAGGAGTTTGCGTCCTTGAGCTTCCATAAGTGCAGGGTCATTGGGAATGAAAGAGCCTGTTTCAGGTTTTTCTCCAATAGAAGTTGCCCAAATGCGGAAAAAACCAATGATATGATCAATGCGGTAAATATCGTAGTATTTCGAGGCAGATTGCATTCGTTTGCGCCACCATTCAAAATGATCCTCTTCAAGGGCTTTCCAATTGTAGAGAGGGAGATTCCAAATCTGCCCCTTAGGATCAAAAGAGTTAGGGGGACTTCCTGCTGTCTGGTCGAGGTCAAAGAAATCTTGCCGTTGCCAGACATCTGCGCTATTGGGGCTGACAAGAATGGGGATATCCCCCATTAAGAAGACTTGTTTTTCTTCTGCTCGGAGTTTCACCTGCTTGAGTTGCTGATGACACAAAAACTGTAAGGTGATATGAAAAGAGGCTCTCTCTGCATAGTTTTGGAGGAGTTTACGACGGGCTGTTTTACTTAAGTTTTTTTCTTCTTCTTTCCATTTTTTCCAAGATTGATTGTGATTACGCTCTTTTAAAACTTTAAAAAGAGCATAATCTTGGACCCAATCATTGTTTTCAAGGAAGGTTTGAAAATCGGGATCTGATTGGATGGTTTCTTTTGCTTCAGAGAAGTATTTTTTTAACCATCGGATTTTTTCGTTTAAGACGCGGAGATAGGGGATCTTTTGGGAAGCATTTAAGCTTTTAAATGTTTTGAGCTCTAGTTTTAACTCCCTAGACTGGTGGGGGAGGGCATGTAAGCTGAGATAGATAGGGTGCAAGGCTGTGGAGGAGAGGGCGCTATACGGACTATGATCGAGACCCGAATCATTGAGGGGAAGGAGCTGTAATACATCAAATTTTATGGAGGCTAGATAGTCAATCAACGGGAGGAGATCTAAGTACTCTCCAATGCCACAGCTTTGTTTGGTATGAATGGAGGCGAGAGGGATATTCATGCCATGATGGTGGCGGATCCCCACTTTTTGCCAAGCTTTTCCTGTGATGGTGGATTCCAGATTCATTTCATGAAGGGGGGAGGCTTGTGTTCGTGGCTATGGTATTTAATCGGAGCAGAAGCCCCACTTGCCAGTGCTGCGCGCCATTCTTCTGCTTCTTCAATAAAGACTTCCAAGTGTTTTGCGAGTTTTTCTCCGGAGAGGTCTGAAGTATTTAGATACTGGTGAAGAATCAGTTGATTATTTTTTTCGAGATACGCAAAAGAGCCAAAGGGATGATACGAGCTATTCACTTTCAAGGCATCTTTCAAAACATTTTCCCTAAATTTACCGGGGGGGATTTCTGAGATAAAAGAGGCCACTAAGAGGCGCTCGCCATCGCGATCCATTTCTAGTTGAACGGCGAGCTTTTCATTTAAAAGGAGTTTGCAGGCATTGTTTTTATCGACATGCAGGGGGAGGTCGACTAACTCTCCTAGATCCCAAAGCAACTCTTGAAAGACATCCATAGCGATTACTCGATTGTATCCTTGGGTGGGCG
>JAKQGT010000356.1 GCA_029556005.1 Chlamydiota bacterium
CGATGTCAATTACATCAATGCCCATGCGACTTCTACTCCTGCAGGAGATCTTTGTGAACTTAAAGGGTATCACAAGACCTTTGGAGACCATTCAAAAAATATCAAAATCAATGCGACAAAGTCGATGACTGGCCACTGCCTCGGTGCAGCCGCTGGGATTGAGGCGATTGCTGTGATTAAAGCCATTACAACCTCAAAACTCCATCCGACCCTTAATGTGAAAGATCCTGAAGAAGAGCTGCAGCACTTTGATCCCGTTCTAGACAAAGCACAAGACCATCAGGTGAATGTTGCTCTCTCCTTTTCGTTAGGATTTGGAGGACATAACGCAGCTGTTCTTTTCACCCCCTATCATGATTAAAAGTCATTGCTTTGGAATTATTCCCCTTACTTTTCGTGAAAATTACTGGGAAGTTTTTCTGATTCAGCACCTAAATGGGGGGCACTGGGGTTTTCCTAAAGGGCATAGTGAAAAAGGGGAATCTCCGAAAGAGACAGCAGCAAGAGAACTTTTAGAAGAGACCGGCATGCAAATCGTTCGGTATCTACCTTATCCTTACCTTGTTGAAAAGTACCAATACATGTGGGAGGGACATCTTGTGGATAAAACCGTCCGCTTTTATCCTGCGGAAGTCACTCCTCAGTATACCCTCCAGTCAGAGGAGATTGTTCAAGGGAAATGGATGCCTCTTAAGGATCTTCTTTCTCATGCAACCTTTGAAGAAGAAAAAAATCTTTATCTAGCTTTAATCAAGATGCTCAGTGAATAAATTTTTTAATTATATAAAAAATTAATTTTAATTTGTTTTTCGTTTTTATTTACAAGATTAATAGTGTATAATTTCCTCGATTTTCAAATAAATTTTTAGTTTTTTATGGCAATTGGAGAATTTGGGCTATTTGCTCCGTCAGCATGGGTGCCCGCATCAGATCCCTTACTTGTTCAAAAGGTGAATGAGATTGCAAACGCTGCTCAAGAAAATGGGCGTTTAGAGGCTGTCTATTTAGGTGTAATAGTAGTTGCGCGAGCAGTTTTTATCAATATTCCCTATCACGTCGTGATGGGAACCTTCAATGCCATTCAAATCTTTTCTGATGAACCCGTTTTAGAGCACTTGGTCGACCTTTTCAATAACCTCATTTTTGCTGCTCTTGCCATTACCTATATTGCTGCTGGGATTCTTTACCTTCCAGCTTTTGAAGCTTTTCGAATTAGACAGGTGGAGGCTGTTGTTGAGGAAGAAAAAAAGCCCTCCAAAATAGATCATTCTCCTAGTGTTGAAGCACTAAACGAAGTTTTGAGCCAGTTAGAAGCGCAAGTTAAGGAACATTCCGAAGAAGATCAAGAGGAAGAAGCTAGTCCTCTTGTAGAACTCATCCATACCCTTCCGCTAGAGCAGCAGGAGTTATTAAGAGCCCATCCCGAGGAACTCATGCGATCTCTGATCCTTGAGGACTCTGTTCCTCCTACAACATTTGATCTTTCTAAGATCGTGATTCAAGAAGATTATATTCCCATTACTCAGCCGAAGCAGATAGATTTAGATTCTTCCATGGGAGTTACTCAAGAAGAGGAGGATTTTATTCATGTAGAAGGTCCTGTTCTTCCTGAAGTAGATGTCCATTTGCAAGAGCTTTATGGCATTAATGGGATTCAGATGCGCCGCATGG
>JAKQGT010000325.1 GCA_029556005.1 Chlamydiota bacterium
ACTAGTAACTTCAAAAGATAAGGGGTTACCTTCCCCATCAGCTAACAGATGTGTGGTCACTCCCTTGCCTTTGTAACCGTAATCCACCATCTCTCCTCCGCCTTTGCCTCCTGAAAAAAAACCATTAACTGAAAGTCGTTCGAAGTTTAGCAAATGAGCATGCTGCCCATTGTCTGCCCTTGGGTACATCGCACCATCGAGATCCTGTAATTAAAATCCAAATTCAATGACACTCCGGGTCTACCCATTCTATGTGGGGATAAAAACAAGGGTTTCAAAATTTTCCACTGTGATCTGTTCAAACCATTAAATCTTCCTGACATCTTATACCTCCTGATGAGATAGTAAAGATTAATGGATTCTTAAAAATTTTACACGACTTTTGGGATAGGTTCATGCAAGAAAAGCACCCCTACATCACATCCTTTCTCCAAAGCATTACGATATAGGATTGATTCAAGGAAGCTTGAACGCTCTCAAATGATCCTTTTGAAAGAACAGTCTCATCATCACAAGAAAACCACTGATCTTGATCTTTTACATGACACGTGTAATGACCAACATAGGGCGTATCCCCATGATGATTGATCCATCCTCCAACCTCATAAGTTGAGTCACCTATCTCTATTTCTTCAGGAATATCCACAGGTCTTTCCATTTTTTCTATTTGATGTGTTGCGGGGTTCCATCGATAACGCAAAAAATGAATAAAAAGGACTCGAGGTTCATTTTGAAGTTCATACTGAACTTCTGAGGGAGTCACTTCAAACACTTGTGTCCCTTGAGAATAGGAAAACTTCTCATCCGAATACTGCGTGGTAAACCCCTCCCAACAATCAAAAAATGAGGGATTTTCTTCATCAGGGATGGGTAAGGGGAGTGTAGGAGAAAGTCCTTCAGTATGACTAATCACCTCTAGAGAGCTAAAATCATCCGGGTGCTTTCCTAAGACAACTTTTGCAGTTAGAGGGTCGACTTCTTTATCAATCCGAACTAAAGGCAAATCATCATTTGACAACTCGAACCCCGCTAACAATTTAATCAGAGCTTCTTGGACATCTTCTTGCCCCGTTTCGCTTAACTCTAAAGGACCCCTTAAAGGGTAGCTGTATAGAGGGGGTTTTTTATGAACATACTGGAGCAAAAAGCTAAAAAACGCATTACAAATAGGACTATCTTTTCTCCCTTCGATGAGAGAATTGAGAAGGGGGCTACGCAAAAGAAGCTGAAGCAGGGCATTTAAGAAGCAATCATTTTGACGATTTTTCAAACCCAAAGGCTCTTCTGGAAGATCACTTTCACCAATATCCCCGATAACTTCGCCTAAAGCCCCTTCAATCGAAGCCTGAACAATCTCCCTATCATCGACCCAAAAGTAAGAGAGTCCTTTTTTAATAAGCAAAAGGCTACTCTCTCCTACCACTGTGTCCTTAGAAGTATTAACATCATGAATGACAAGAGAAGCTCCTGAAAGCTCTGCTGCCTTTTGGGCGATCTGTTCAGTAATCGGACAGGCGGGCTCTAGCCATACCTCAGAAGACTTATCCACCATTTGATACAGAAGACATCGGGCAAGATATAAATCCTCCACTCCCATCAAAGAGGTAAAAATCTCCTCTAATGTCTTTGGATGTTTATGATAATAATAGTCCTTTCCCTGAAGCGTCACTTTTTCAATTTCAAAATAGGAACACGTTTCAGAAAAACTGTCTACGCTATTGAAAAGAGCTCTTGAGGCTTTAGGACCGGGTCGTTGCAGTTGTTGAATCTGAAGAGTAAATTCATGCTTTTGTAAATCACCATACAGTTTGATCAGTTCTATTTTTGCAATCATGGAATCAAATTGGGAGAGCATTTTCCAAAGAACTTTATGAACCGCTTCGGGATTAAAGCAGAGCAATTCCTGAGTAAAGAGCTCCTCCGTCTTACTCTGAGCCGTTTCCGTTATCCCTCTTGGGCCGAGGTATCCCATTTGCACCAAAACTCTATTGAGCCCCTCCTTGGCTTTTTTTTCCTTAAGCCCACACTCTCTAAAAAAACTTCGACGGTCTTTATAGTTTTGAAGAGCCTTCCAAACTCTCTTGGAGAAAGAAACAAAACTTGTTTTAAAAGAGTCAGTATTTGAACGAAGAAAATGATCCTTCAGTTTAAAATCAGAATCTAAATACCCCATTGCAATCAAAAGATCTCTTAAAAGAGTCTCTTCACTTTTTAACTCTTGATGTGTAGCCTTCAAAAGGGCTCCAATAGGGACAAAAACATTTAAATCGAGTTCGTTTTCTAAACGACGATCCTCATCATTTGTATCTAAAAACGCATACACAAAGACAATCTCGCGCGTGCGGAAAAGGTCTACAAACTCTTGCTTAGAAAGTTTTTTGAGATCTTCAACCAGTTTTTTTCGAAAAGAGCTACTCGCCTTTGTTGAAACGGCAACGTCATAAAGATTCTCAAGAATCTCTTTTCCTCCATCATTTCTCCTTGCTGCTGCTAAAGCTTCTGCAGCCACTCGAATCTGTGTGCAAGCGATTCCCGTGCTTGTTCCAAATCCCTCTTTAATGGCGTATAAATAGAGTTTTTTCTTATCTCCAAAATAGATCAAATCGAAAAGTTCAATCTTATCTCTTTTACCGGGGAAAACCTGATCACAAACTAAATAATGGGGCTTTCCTAGAAAGAGACGACTATAATTCTCTTCATCCATTACTAAGCAGAATTCTTTATGCTTTGCATGAAAAAAATCCCGTAAAGGATCAGGAAAAACCATTCCCGAAGGAATAGGTCCTTGGAAAACATGCCGTTTAGACGCCGCTTCTGTGAGCTTGTGTCCTTTTTTTAACCAGTTAATAGCCGCTTCCCGAGAGTTTTTTCTAGGAATAACCTCCATAAGAGTTTCCTCAGTAAGCGTATCCTGACTCTTTAAAATCTCTGTAAGTTCCTCTAAATGATCACTAATTCCTCTAGGAGTCGATTTAGGAAGTTCTACAAGACCTAACTCAGCAAATTGCACCGTTCCATCCTTTCCTAGTGGAGTCACAGTCCCTCCTCTTGATTGAAGAGGAGCGCAGACAGGATAAGGATTTTGCAAAAGCTTAAATACTTGCTGGTATTTATCAGGAAATAATTCTTGAAGCGTTTCAGCCGTGATGACTTTCCCTCCGTTTTTTTTAAGAAGATCGGTGAGCTCATCCCATTTTTTTTTGAGAGATTTAATCATTCTCAAGTCTTGCCCTCTTAAGAGGGCTCGTGTTAAATAAGG
>JAKQGT010000017.1 GCA_029556005.1 Chlamydiota bacterium
GGGGAGTGACCCCCCATTTTGATCGCTTAGCCAAAGAAAGTATTCTCTTTTCCAACTTTTATGCCAACTCTGTCCGGACCTCAAGATCTGTCGTTTCTTCCCTCTTTGGCCTCCCTTCAGATGTCGACGCCTCTGAAGCAGCAGCACGGGTGAGTGTTCCCTTTATTGGCATCCCTCAACTCATGCAGAATGCAGGTTATCAAACAAGCTACTTACATAATGGACCGATCCGCTTTGAGAACCAAGATGTTTTCTTTGATTTGCATAGCTATGATGTTGTGAGAGGAAAAGACGCCATCGCAACCCAATTTCCCAAAATGGACTCGACGAGTTGGGGTCTTCCCGATGAATGCTTGATGCACTATGCTGCAGACTTTTTAGAAAAACGGCAAGAGACCCCTCAATTTCTCACCCTATTTACGATCACGAACCACCACCCTTGGAATCTTCCCAGTCACTATCAGCCCCCAGCCCTTTCCCCTGAGATTTCGCGCATCTACAGGAAATATCTCAACACCTTTCATTATACCGATGCCTGTCTGGGTTTATTAATCGATCTTTTAAAAGAAAAGGGGCTTTCCGAAAATACTCTCCTCTTCATTTTAGGGGATCATGGGTATCCAATGGGAGAACATGACAACTTTGTTGAGCAGCGCTATCTCTATGAAGAAAATATTCGCGTTCCTTTCATGATCTATGCTGAAGGGAGGATTCCTAAGCCGAAGGTGATCGAAAGCGTTACGAGCCAGCTAGATTTAGTGCCTACTTTGATGGATCTTCTGGGGCTCCATGGGCTCAATCTCTCAATAGGGAGTTCTTTAGTAAGGCCCTTAAAAAAGCGGCGTATCTTTTTCCATAACCCTTATGTCTTTAAAAACTATGGGTGTCGAGAGGGGAAATATAAGTTCATCTATACTCGTCTTTCACAAGAGCTTGAGCTATATGATCTCGAAAGCGATCCGTTTGAAAAGCACAATATTGCTTATGAAAACCTAAAACTCGCGCAAGAATTTCTCCATAGCGTGAAGAGTTATGAGAGACTTTTTCACCATCTTTATGCAGAAAAACAAATCGTTCCGATTGATTCTTATGACATGACTGAAAAGGGTGTGTCTATAGAATTTGCAACTCAAAAATAGTTGGTTTTTTTTGGGGGCTTCACTAAACTCAAGGGCTATGTAATATCCTTAAAGGGAGCCCTCTATGGCAAAACTCTACTTCTATTACTCAGCCATGAACGCAGGGAAAAGTACAACACTTTTGCAATCCAGCTATAACTATAAAGAACGGGGGATGGAGACGATTTTGTTTGCCCCGCGGTTTGATGATCGGTTTGGAGAACCTGCCATCTATTCTCGGATAGGACTTAAACAACAAGCTGTCCTTTTTGATCCCTCATTTAACCTCTTTTACTATGTAGATAAAAAGATGAAGGAGATGGAGAATCTCCGCTGCATTCTTCTCGATGAAGCTCATTTTTTAAGTAAATGTCAGGTTGCACAGCTAGTCGCTATCACAAAGAAATTAGGTGTGCCTGTCCTTTGTTATGGCCTGCGCTCTGACTTTCTAGGAGAACCTTTTCCGGGGAGTTCCTATCTTTTAGCTTGGGCTGATGAGCTCACTGAGATCAAAACCATTTGTCATTGTGGCAGTAAAGCGACGATGAATATGCGGATTGATTCTGAAGGAAGACCTGTAAAAATGGGGAAGCAGGTGCAAATTGGGGGGAACGATAAATATTTATCGGTTTGTATGAAGCACTTTAATGAAATGGTAGGCTCTATTGAGGGTTTTGCCTTTGAAATGGTGGAGGTATAAGTGTCAGCGATTGATCAATCAAACAGTACTGTTTCTTGGAAACAAAAAATGCTCCCTTGGGTTGTTTGTTTTTCCGCATCTCTATTTTTTGCCTATGAACTTCTCCAACTCCATGTGATGAATGCGATCTCCCCCTTGTTGATGCGCGATCTAGGCTTGAATGCAACCCAGTTTGGAACCTTAAGTTCCACCTATCTCTTAGCAGATGTCATCTTTCTTTTGCCGGCAGGAATTCTACTGGATCGCTTTTCGGTGAGAAAAGTGATCTTAACAGCTCTCTTTTTGTGCATTTTAGGGACAATCGGGTTTTGCAAAGCGCAAACGCTGGGTTTTGCGTGTCTCTGTCATTTTCTTTCAGGAATTGGAAATGCATTTTGTTTCTTAAGCTGTATGATGCTTATATCGAAGTGGTTTCCCCTAGAGAAACAAGCCTTTGTTATGGGACTCATGATTACAATGGGGATGCTCGGCGGAGTGGTAGCGCAACTCCCTTTTTCTATCCTTGCAGAGCACTTTAATTGGCGGGGAGCCCTCTTTATCGATGGACTCATGGGGATTGGAATCTTTGCTCTCATTTATCTTTTTGTAAAAGATGCCCCTAGAAATAGTGAGGTTATAGGAAAAGAAACAGGAGTCCCTTTTTGGACGGGGATCAAACGCTCTGTGCTCAATGTTCATAATATTTGTTGTGGCCTCTATACAGGCTTTATGAATCTCCCTTTGATGATTATTAGTGCGGTTTGGGGAACGTTATTTTTAACACAGGTCCACCACCTCTCTCTTGTAAAATCCTCAGGGATTGTAAGCATGATTTGTTTAGGGACGATTGTAGGATCCCCTCTTTTTGGGTGGATTTCTGATAAGATAGGGCGTCGGATCTTTCCGATGCTTTTGGGAGGGATTGCCTCTATTGGAGTGATGCTATTTATCATGCTGATGCGTGAACCCAGTGCAGAGATGCTCAGCGCCCTTTTTTTTCTTTTAGGATTTGTAACCAGTAGTCAAGTGTTAGGTTATCCCGCTATTACCGAGAATAATCCTCCTGAGCTCACAGGGACCTCTATGGGGATTGCCGCTTTGATCATTATGGGAATGCCCGCATTTATTCAACCTTTATCAGGAAAACTTCTTGACTGGGGATGGCAAGGAGCCCTCGTTGAGGGGGCCCCCCTCTATGCTTTAAGCGATTTTTTAAGGGCCTTTTCTATTTTCCCTATTGGCTTTCTTTTAGCACTTGTTGCATTATCAAAGGTGAAAGAATCTCGCAAAATACAGGAGGTAGATCTTCGCAAAGCAAGCGCGTGAACAGTGGAAGTCCCGATTGGGATTTATTTGGGCAGCCGTTGGGTCTGCTATTGGGTTAGGGAGCATTTGGCGTTTTCCCTATGTTGTAGGTGAAAATGGGGGTGCTACCTTTGTTCTCCTCTATTTAGTCTGTCTTCTTTTAGTCGGTTTTCCCGTCCTTATTTCTGAAATTCTCATTGGACGAAAAGCCCAACTCAACCCCTCGGGTTCCTTTAAACAAATAGGGAAAAGTCGTACATGGCAAGGGATCGGAAAGATGACCATCCTGACCGGTTTTTTGGTGAGCGCATTTTATTGCGTCATTGCGGGGTGGACCTTAGGGTATCTTCTCCAGGCCGTTTTTGGACAGCTGACACAGTTTCACTCTCCAGCAGAAGTAAAAGACCATTTCCAAAACTTTAGCACCTCTCCCTTTTGGGGATTGGGCTCAGTGATCGGGTTTTTATTTCTCTCTACCTATATTCTCTACACAGGGGTGCAAAAAGGAATTGAAGCGGGAAACAAGATCATGATGCCTCTCCTTCTCTTTGTCCTGATTTTTCTCGCTGTGAGAGGATTTATGATGCCAGGAGGGGAGGAGGGAGTGAGCTTTGTCTTTAAACCCAATTGGGCAGAGATTACCCCTACAGCGATTTTACTTGCTTTAGGGCAAGCCTTCTTCTCCCTGAGTTTAGGACAAGGGACCATGGTCACTTATGGAAGCTACTTGGGAAAAAAAGAGAATGTTCCGGGGACATGCTTTCCGATTACCCTGTTTGGAATTTGCATTTCGCTTCTCGCAGGGGTAGCGATTTTCACCATCGTTTTTTCAGCAGGTCTTCCCCCCAGTTCTGGAGAAAGCCTCATGTTTCAAACTCTCCCCATTATTTTTTCACAGATTTCGGGTGGTTACTTTCTCTGTATTCTTTTCTTTTTACTCCTCGTGCTGGCAGCCCTCACCTCGCAAATTTCTGCGATGGAACCCCTCATTTCCTACTTT
>JAKQGT010000028.1 GCA_029556005.1 Chlamydiota bacterium
TGAGAGGTAGCATTCATAGGCTTCTTGGATTTTTTCCTTTATGTTATCACTTTTCCCAAAGGTATGAGCATATACATCTTTTTGGATTTTTTTATAGGGAGTGGGATCACTCTTTTCTATAATAGAAAAGATCTCCCCAAAATGATCGGGTTCTATAACCGTTCCACACCGGTAGAGAAAAAGCCCTTTATCTTTTTTAGGATCCCGTCTTTTAGCATTCAAGAAAAATAGGGGTTTTTGGAACGTGAGGAAATCATAGCCGATAGAAGAGAGATCTCCTAAATACACGTCTACAAAATTAAGAAGGGGGTAAATCGGGGGAAATTCTTTAAGGATCAAGACATTTTCTCTATCTTCATAGCGGTCGGGATTTTGCATCTTTAATAAGGTGTTGGGGTGAGGCTTTACAATCAGATTCCAATGGCTTGGAACTTGGGCGAGGAGGTGCTTAATACTCTCTTCAAAAGATGAGGACTTTTCTGCATCTTCCCACGTAGGTGCATAAAGAACTGTAGGGTTTCCCTTTTTGAGTTTTACAGCAATTTCTTTTTGAACGAGCTGATCGTAGAAGGGGGCGTGGGATTGATAATACTGGTACCGATAATTGCCAATGGTAATGGCTGCATGGAGTTGTGAATAAGCACCCTTCTCCATTAAAAAAGCCCGCATCTTTTCTCCATAAATCAAGGCGATCTCTTCTTTAGAAAGGCCCTCCATAAAGTAGGAGTGGTGCCCTTTATCTGAGTTGCCATGAGGGCACCAGATGTTTAACACCCGTGTTTGCCTGAGGTTTTCTGCGATAAACACGATGGGGTCAAAGAGATCTCGGGGCAAAGAGGAGAAAATGACATCACACTCTTGAACGATTTTGTCCCCAACTTCAGGGTAATCGAAGCACAAAGTGACGAGGTGAGGGTAGTATTTCGCGGAGAGTTGTTCAATTTCAGGCTCTGTCACAATGAGGGGAATCCCCAGGAGTATTGCCAGGGGAGCAATGTGGTCCAAATGGTGTTTTTGAGGGCCGTAAATAAGTCCAGCAGCTTTCATAGGAGAGGCATTCATGAGCCCGATCATAGCTTATCAGAAGATTATTTCCGCAAAAAGAAACCTTACTCCGCTTTGCGGATCGGTTCATTTCCTTCGGGATAGTCGATGGTAATCAGGTTGAGTTTTTTGCCTCCCTTTCCATAAAGGGGCTCTGCATGGAGCGCAGGATTGTTAATATCCAGAGCCCCTTCTTTTTGAATCATTTCAAAGAGGGTTTTGATTCGTAAGTGTTCCTGATGGATTTTTTCTACTAGGGCACGCACTTTCTGATAGAGAAGAAGGGTTTCTGCTTCAATCTCCTGCATCGGATCTAGAATCTGATCCAAAGTATTTCCCACAGTATTAGAGGGAAGGATGTCGAAAAGGCGGCGGGTTAGATAGCCGCGGTCTTGAATAAGCTTTTTTAAGCTATGGACGAGCTTATTGTTTTGAGTATTGAGCTCTTCCTTAAGTTCCACATCGCCAATCAGCAAGACATATTCCTGCTGATTTAAATTGCCCAAGATCTCTTGCCTGAGGACAATCTCACCTCTAAGAGCAACTTGCAGTTGCTTATGCACTTCTTCCCAATCCGACATCGTTTTCACCTCACGTAATCTTATGTTGCAAGATCTGTGCCAAGAGGGTATACTCAAACAGCTTCAAAAGCTGTTTGAGTATAATCTCTTCAGGATTCAGGTTATTAGGAAAGATGGACTCGGCAAAAATTTCCCAGGAACTTAAGAAGTGGTTCTTTTTAAACAGACGTCTTCTTCCCTGGAGGGAAAATCCTTCCCCCTATGAGGTCTGGGTTTCAGAAGTGATGCTTCAACAGACTCAGGTAAGTGTGGTTATCGCCTATTTTAAGAGGTGGATGAACGCTTTTCCTACAATTAAGGCATTGTCTGATGCCCCTCTAGAGAAAGTGATTAAAGTCTGGGAGGGTCTGGGATATTATTCTCGAGCTCGTAACCTCCACCAAGGGGCACGCTATCTTATGGAGCATCAGGGAGGAGAGCTT
>JAKQGT010000357.1 GCA_029556005.1 Chlamydiota bacterium
ACCCTACTCTTTTCTTCATGAGGTGGATTTACGAGAAGAAAATGCCTCTTCCTCAAGACAATTTTATTCCAAGTTGCAGCAACAAACCTCTTCCGTGATATACGAGTTTGGGCTAAAATTCCTATTTCCTAATTAAGTATAGGTTTAGATATGTTTGACCCAGCCCTCATTGAGGCCCCCTATCATGAAGAAATCTATGTCGATGGAGAAACTAAAGTCATCGGATCTTTGAAAGGGCTCTATGATGATTTGTATGCTTATTTAGAGGAGACCCCTGAAGGTGTGAGTGTACACGCCACTTCCTGCATTGAGCAGGTCTCTTTGGAGCTTTATATACGGGCCAGTTGTCCTTACTGCCAACGGGTGATGACTTATTTAAAAAACACCTATGGCAAAGTTCCTAAATCGATTCAAGTGAAGGATATTGGAAATAACCCTCAATATGGCAATGAATTGATTCAAGTGGGTGGGAAACGTCAGGTTCCCTGTCTTGTCATTAACGGAGAGGCTCTCTATGAATCGAAAGACATTATTGAGTGGCTCAAGGAAAACCAAGAAAGCGTGAAATGAGAAGCGGGAATAGGTGGAGCAAGTTGCTGGGTAAGAAGCGACCTACTCCCGATTCTCAAAGATCCACTGGAAGAGGACAGAATCCATCCAGTGAAATCCCCCCTTTTGACCTGGAATTCCTAAATAACCTAAATGTCCCCCCTGTTCTGTAATCAGAATGTTGACGGTATCGGGAACAGTAACCGAGTCTAAGACATTGCAATCAACGATAGGGTCGTCACGCGCAAACAGGATATGGCTTTCAATCGCAATCGAAGAAATAAGCCTTCCGGAGCTACAAGCATGGTAGTAGTCTTTTCCATTCGCAAATCCCGCTTGGGGAGCAATATATAAATCAATGAATTCGAGGAGTGTCATGGAGTGATGAATTTCGATCGGGGGAAGGTCCTCGAAGAATTCGTGGCAATACTCAGCAGCAGCTTTAAGGCTATGCATGAAGAACCGCTCATATAAACGTGTGCTACTCAGTAAGCGAATACTTGAGTGCATGTCGATCGGAGGGTTAATGGCAATCACTTTATCGATAATATCTTTTGCTTTCTCTCCATTTTCTCCTGCCATTTTTAGGGTGATATTTCCCCCTAAGGAAAACCCAATAACCGTCAGAGAAGAATGGGGAGTATCTCGTTTAATCTCTTTGAGGGCTTGCCACACATCATCACTCGCTTCTGCATGGTACATACGCTTGGCATGCCCTCTTCCGCTTCCACATCCTCTTAAATTAAGGCGAATGGTGCGAATCCCCTTCTGATACAATTTTTTGGCTAGGCGGATGATATGAGGTGATTTATGGGATCCACAGAGTCCATGGACCAGGACCACTGTTGGATCGGTATCTTTCCAGTGTGGAGGAGTTGTGATTTCTAAAACAAGTTTTTCTCCATCTGATAGATGAACAAACCGTTTTTGGCTCGAAAGGTCACGATAAAACATAAAGAATGAGGCGACAATTGTCTGTGCATGACATCCCCTAATGAACGGAAATGGCTTAAATACAGGCCCCCTTTCAGACATGTTTTATTTCCCCCTTTTGAAACAGTCTTTTTATCAACCATAGACTGAGCGTAAACGAGTTTTTAACTCGTTAATGCTCTCGTAGTTTACTTCCTAATTGGTGGTGATTTTTTTAGTCGGTCCCCAACCTTTATTGTACAAAGGGGAACGATATAAAAAAATAGTTTTGAAAAAGATTTTTCAGGAGATTAAGGGCTATAAAGTTACAAAAAAGAATTAAGGGAGTGGGATCATGTAGAAAAACACAAGACACTCAGTTCCAGGGTTGCGGAAACCGAGACTTGCGTTGGAGATGTGGTAGAACATCCCTCCCAAGCGGGACTTGTTTTTAAAGCGATAGGATAGCTCAACAGAGGAGCGGTATTCGAGAGGGAACCCGAGTTCCATCCCTCCCCCTTTAATATAGATTCCTGGGGCAAAGCTAGGGGTAAAGACGACCTGGGGACAAAAGAAGAAGTCAAAGGCTATCCCTCCATAGAAATAGGCCGAAGCTTGAGTGGTTGCCATCACTCCTACTAATGGGCGGATAAAGATCATCCAGTTTTTATAAAGGGCAAAGTCTGAGCGGTATTCGAGCTGAAAGTTCGCTGTTTTCTTGTTTCGCACAATGTTAAATACCCCAGCCCCTAACGAGAGGAGCTTGGGATCTTCAATAGGGGGCCTTTGCTCAGCAGAGAGAGAAAAAGAAAAGAGAAGGATTAAGAGATATTTCTTCACTTAAGGGCCTCGGCAATCGCTTTTCCAAACTGCGGAAGGTCGATGGGGGTTCGGGAACTGATGAGATTCCCCTCTATCACAAGGGGGGCATCGACCCAAATCGCCCCTGCGTTTTCAAGATCGTCTTTAATCGCTGTGGTTCCGGTTGCTTTTTTCCCCTTAAGAATTTTAGCAGAGATAGGAACCCATCCTCCATGGCAGATAAAGGCGATCATTTTTTTTTGGCTATCCATCTCTTGAACGAGCTTGAGAACTTCAGGAATACGCCTTAATTTATCGGGAGCAAATCCTCCGGGGATGAGGATCCCATCAAAATCTGTGCTTTTAAGGTTTTTAAAAGCCTGTTCACTTTTGCAGGGATAGCCATGCTTTCCCAAGTAAACATGTCCCGCTTGTTCTCCGGCTAAGGTCACTTGAATCCCCTCTTCTTGCATCCGCATGACGGGATACATCAGCTCTAAATCTTCAAAAATGTCATGGACGCATGCAATGACTTTCTTCATGATTCTTCCTTAATAGGAATCTTTTTGCCCCGTTTTTTTCCTTTTTTGAAGGTGATTTTCATGATTCCATTTTTAACCGTTGCTTCGGGTTCTCCAGAGTCATCTGCTGAGGAAGGAATCGGAATCCGGTAGGCAAAGGAATGACTCGATTTTCGGTAATATTTTCGATCCGGATCCTTTTGTTCGTCTTCACGATCCCCTTCGATGATAATGTAGCCATGGTGATGCGAGAGATGGATTTTATCGCTGGGGATTCCCGGAACAGCCGCTTCAATGACGACGTGCTCTTTGTCTTCGTATATGGAAAGACCTGATCCAAACTCCCCTTCGAGCTCTTCCTCTCCAAAAGGGCCAATAGGAAAATTTCTAAACATAAACAGCCTCCTGAATAGTTGTAACCTGAGTTTTGAATTTTTGTTATTGATTCTCAGAGGTTTTTCTATAACAGAAACCCAAAATTCAGGTTGATATGTTATTTTTTAGAAGAGTTTCTTGTCAAAATCTTGTATACTCTATCCCATGAAAATAATGGAAGTTTTACCTACAGTTTTTCCAGATAGTTCGAAGGCGACGTTAAAGAAGTGGTTGAAGTTTGGGCGCATTCTTGTCGATGGAAAAGTGGTATCCGATCCGCGCACGGAAATCCGCAAAGAAGCAAACGTAGCTCTTAGAAAGAAAGAAACGATTTTGGACTTAGAGATTGAAGTTCTCTATGAGGATGCTGATTTGATAGTGATCTCTAAACCGGAAGGGGTTTTGAGTGTTGCAACCGTCTATGAAACGGAAAAAACAGCCCATGGAGTGTTAAAAAAGCTTTATCCAGAAGTCTACCCTGTTCATCGACTCGATCGGGAAACCTCGGGTGTGATGGTATTTGCCCTTTCGAAAGCTGCGCGAGAAGGACTTAAAGGGTTATTTTTTCACCACAACATTACTCGAGAATACCGGGCGATTGTTAAGGGCAATTTGCGAGGAGAAGGGACCTGGAAAAGTCGCCTTAAAGAAGATGCTAATTACTTTGTGAAACCCGATCCTAACGGCGACTTAGCGATCACCCACTATAAAGCGCTCAACACCAAAGG
>JAKQGT010000048.1 GCA_029556005.1 Chlamydiota bacterium
CCTTAGCCCCAGCCCCAATACAAATCGCTCCAGGAATATGTCCACCGCTAAAAGACTTTTGATCTCTGAGGTCAATAATCACATGCCCTCTCACCATGCATTTTTGATATTCCCCTACATCCATCGGATGAGGAAAAGAAACTTTATTCCTCTCACCAGAGACATTGTATGCTTTCATGCGAAAAAAATAATCGGGACAAGGAATAGGGTGTGACAAAGCACATTCAACGCACTCTTTCTCACTCATATTTGGCCTTAAATAGGGGTTTGTCAGACGTTCTTGCCCTAAAGTAGAAAAGTCCTGATCTCTCACCCCCGCTGCACAAAAAGAACCCGCCCCATGAGCAGGATAAATCTGGATAGCATTCGGAAGGGGATAAAGCTTCGTTTTGATGGAGTGATAGAGTTTCTTTGCTAAGGGACGCGCAGTCTCTTCCCCCAAAAGATCGGGGCGACCAAAGGAGCCATAAATCAAAAAATCCCCTGAAAAAAGGGCTTTAGGCTCCCCCTTTTCATAAGCAAGAAAAGAGATGTGTTCAGGTGTGTGCCCAGGGGTATGTAATACCTCTAATAGAATAGAGCCTAGTTTAATCCGGTCTCCATCTAAACACTCTTTATGGGGAAATTGCACTTCATATTTTTCTCCCTTGTCATATCCTGAAAGCATTAATGTTGCGCGCGCGCGCATCGCTAAATAGCGCGCACCTGAAGCATAATCTGCATGAATATGGGTCTCAAAAACATGGGAAATCACAAGCCCATTTTTCTCAGCATATTCTAAGTAGATCTCGACATCAAACCGGGGGTCAATGATCGCAATCTGCCCCTTTTCTCTGCATCCTACTGCATAGGAATAATGAGAAAGTCCCCTTTCTTCAAATCTCTCAACTAGCATCTCTCCACCCTAAATTAAGTGCCCATGAATCATCCTTTTCATACCCCCAATCGATCAAAATATCTCCTAATTCTTCGACAAACCGCTCGACATGCTGGGGCTTAAAGTGCTCTTTCCAAGAACCGACTTGCCCTTTTCGAAAGGTCCAAGAAGTCCCATAAAGATTATCGACAACATAACGGATTTTTTCTTCAGTCAGAGGAATTTCTAAAAAAGCTGCAATTTGAATAATGGCTTCTCGCTGCGCTTCAGCACTTCCTCCCCCTTTTTCCCCTACAAGATCTTCAAAGCGGATAAGGCAAAAGTTGCTTCGATGAGAAAAAATCTTGAGCTTATCATATTCCCATCGAAAACCTGAAAAAATAAGAGGCCAAGAAGGATCCATAGAGATCAGGAGTTTTTCGTCATAGGTGGACCCATTCCAATAGTCAACCATCCCTTGAGTCACCCCTTTTCTTCCCGTCCAAACAAACATTTCCTGATCTACTTCAGCTCCCGATTTTCCCTCAAAGTAGGTCTCTGTAATCCTCAGCAAAGAAACAACTACATCTCTAGGGTCTCTCATAATAGAGATAATCTTTAACCCTTTATGGAAGTACAAGTAATCTACATTTGGAGAAGAAAAATGGAGGTAGTAGGGATAGGGTTTCCCGAGGAGTTCGATGCAACGATTGAGCAAATTACTCCCCCCTTTTCGAATGGTGAGGACTAAAAAACCTTGAGCATAGGCTTCTTCATATCCTCCAAACACTCCGATAGTCAGCAATAACAAACACCCTATTTTTCGAAACATCGACACGATCCTTATTTTTCAGATAGGAACTTTAAAGCTTCAAGAATTAGTGCGCAAGTAGTGCCCCGTCATGAAAATTCTTAATGTTTGGGCTGACGTGAAAGTTCCCGTGATTTGTCGAATACAGCTAACCTTAAGATCGACAAAGCTCGGGATTTTGATGCAGCCGAAACATCAATCATTTTCGTGACGGGGGCACTAGACTCTCTTCGATTTACGCTCGCTCTCTTTTAACCGCTTTTTGCGGAGGCGGATATTGCGAGGAGTCACTTCAACAAATTCATCATCTTGAATGAAGTCGATGGCTTGTTCGAGAGTCAAAACGGTGGGTGGGGTAAGAATTAAACTCTCATCAGCTCCTGAAGCGCGGATATTGGTCAGCTGCTTTTCTTTGGTAATGTTGACTGTGAGATCATTATCGCGACTATTTTCTCCAATCACCATCCCTTCATAAACATCCTGTCCAGGCTTGATAAACAAAGAACCTCGATTTTGCAAGTTAAAGCAGGCATAAGCTGTGACTCTCCCTTGAGTCATCGAGATCAAAGCTCCATTTTTTCGTCCTGGAATCTCTCCTCGATACGGTCCGTAAGAATCAAAAATCGAGGTGAGGATCCCGAGTCCTCTTGTCACAGTAAGAAACTCATTGCGATACCCAATTAAGCCGCGCGTAGGCAGTAAAAACTCAATGGTCGTAATGTTATGTTCATTGGTATGAAAGTTCTGCATTTCTCCTTTGCGACGATTGAGCTCTTCAATGACTGTCCCTGAAAAGGTTTCGGGAACTTCAATATGGACACGCTCGATAGGTTCTTCTTTATTTTCCTTGAGAATGACTTTGGGTTTAGAAACTAAAAATTCATAGCCTTCTCGCCGCATCGCTTCAATGAGAATCGAGAGGTGAAGCTCTCCTCGACCCGCTACGCGAAT
>JAKQGT010000058.1 GCA_029556005.1 Chlamydiota bacterium
ACAAAGGAATTGAAGCAGTTATTCCCGCTTTAGCTATTAGAGATGAAATGTCTTTGCGTGTACCTACCATTACCTTCTTAAATACTACAGATGGCCAAAATTATGCGTGGAAAGGAACAAAATAGAGGAGGGCGTCGGCGAGGGTGCAGGCGGCCATGGCCTCAACGATGGGGACGGCGCGGATGGTGACGCAGGGATCATGACGGGATCCGGGGGGGAGTTCAAAGGTTTGCTTTTTCCCGGAGGTATCGACGGTTTTTTGAGGCTTTTCAATGCTGGAAGTGGGCTTAAAGGCCACACGGAAGATGAGGGGAAGACCTGTCGAAATTCCGCCTAGGGTTCCTCCTGCATAGTTCGTTTCAGTGGTGATATTCCCTTTAGCATCGACGGTGAAGGCATCGTTATGTTCAGATCCTTTCATCCGGGCTGCAGCAAATCCCGATCCGATCTCAAACCCTTTGGTCGCGGGAATGGAGAGCATCCCTTTAGCTAAATTGGCTTCGAGTTTTTCATAGACAGGGTCGCCTAAACCGACAGGAAGATCTTCAACACAACATTCGATGATCCCACCAAGAGAGTCTTTTTCTTCTTTGGCTTTGACTAGGGCCTCCATCATCTTTTGCCCTGCTTTAGCGTCGGGACAGAAGATGGGGCTCGAGGCAAGAGCTGTATCACTCACTTCGGTAATGGAGATCCCCCCAATCGAATGGATATAGGTTTTCAGTTTGATGTTTTTGAGGAGCTTTTTCGCAACAGCACCGGCAGCCACGCGGCAAGCGGTTTCGCGTGCGGAAGAACGTCCTCCTCCACGGTAATCAAAAATGCCATATTTTTTGAGGTAGGTAAAGTTAGCATGACCGGGGCGCATGAGATCTTTGATCGGTTCGTACTTGGAGGAGTCGGCATCTTTGTTGAAGATGATAATGGAAATGGGGGCACCGGTTGTTTTTCCTTCAAAAACGCCAGAGAAAATCTCGGCGTGATCTTTTTCTCCCCGAGGAGAGGTGTAGGGGGTTTTACCGGGAGCTCGACGCTCGAGTTCCCGATTGATATCTTCTTCGGAGAGCTCTAACCCTGCGGGGCATCCATCGATGACAACACCGATCGCTTTTCCATGAGATTCTCCCCAGGTCGTAAAACGAAAGAGGTTTCCGAAGCTATTACTTGCCATCTTTACCTAAAAGTTTGGTGATTTGAGTGACTACCTCAGCATCTTTCATATGCGTCACATCGATAAGGATTGTGCCGAGTTTTTTATAAAAATCATCACGCTCATCATACATGCGATCAAAAGAGCTTTCAGGATCGTTAGGATTGATGAAAGCGGGGAGGGGATCTTGGGCTAAAACCCGTTTCTTGAGTTTTTCGCGCTCGTAAAAAAGATAGATGAGGTGGCTGTTTTTCTTAAGGGCATCGATATTTTCATAGAGGAGCATGGCCCCGCCGCCGACAGCAATCACAGAATTCTGGACGTCTTGAAGGGATTGAACGACTTCATATTCAAGAGCGCGGAATCCAATGGGACCTGCTTCTTCATAGATTTGACGGCAGGTGAGTTTTTTTTGGCGACCGTGTTGATAGACTTCTTCAATGAGACGATCGGTATCGATGAAAGCGCGTTTGGTCTTTTGGGCAATCATTTTGCCAAAAGTGGTTTTCCCACACCCTTTAATTCCAAATAAGACGATATTCAAGATTCCACCTTAATGTTGGCTCCCAGCTTTTGCAGATCTTGTGCAAAAGTGGGGTATGTTTTATGAGTGCATTCGACGCCATGAATCGTAGATTCTCCTTCGGCTCCTAAAGCAGCAACGCTCAGGGACATTGCGATGCGGTGATCGTGATAACTCTCTAAGTGGGCCCCTTTGAGCTTGGAGTGGCGTACGATGAGTCCCTCTTTTTTCTCTTCTATATCAGCTCCCATCTTTTTAAGCTCAGTTGTGATGGCATGGATCCGATCGCTCTCTTTTTTGCGGGCAATGGCTGCGTTGCAGATTTCCGTTTCTCCTTCTGCAAAGCATCCCAAAACGGCTAAGATCGTGATGGCGTCGATGTAGTCGTTGATGTCGAGTTTTTTCCCTTTTAAGGCGCTCCCTTTCTTCACATGAATGGAGCGCTTTTCCGTGCTTAGGTTAGCTCCCATTTCAAAAAGGGCCTCTAAGAGCTTTTTGTCTCCTTGGACATCCTCCATATCGATATTTTCTAAGGTCACTTCGGATTGGGTGACAAGGGCTGCTGCTAGAGGAAAGGCTAGGGAACTAAAATCAGCGGGAACGGTATAGTTAAACCCTTTGTAGTGGCTATTTCCCGGAATACGATACCGTTCATAGCGATAGTTTTTATAGGGAATCTTCAGAAAATCGAGCCAATGCAAGGTGAGATCAATCCACGGTTTTTCACCAGGATGGTGGACACAAATTTCGGTTGTTTTTTTTGCAAAGGCAGAGGCGATGATGAGCCCCGAAACAGGTTGGGAATCGCCTCCATGTAAACTTGTAGTCCCTCCCCGCATAGGCCCTTTGATGATAATGGGAGCATACCCATCGAGGCGCATGCTCTCTGCAAATACACCCAGTTGGGAAAGGGCGCTCAGGAGGGGTTTAACGGGACGGTTATGACGGATGGAATGGTCTCCTGTGATGACGGTATAGGAGGGGACTAGGGCTGCTAAGGCTCCCATAAAGCGGAGGACTTGTCCCGAATTTCCGGAATCAATGACATCTTCAGGAGGACCCAGTTCAGGGCCTACCCCCTGAATCTCTAACCGATCGGGAAACATCTCGACCTCAGCCCCAAAAAGCTTGATCGCTTCGATCATGGCTATGGCATCGGGAGATTGGAGGTATTTGTGAATGGTGGTTTTCCCTTCTCCTAAGAGGGCAAATAAAATCGCACGTAGGGAGTGGGATTTTGAAGGGGGAATTTCTAGGTTTCCTGAAATCTTGCTCGGCTGAATAATAAACTTCATTCTCCAAACTCCGCGATCATCCAGCCGAGAGCTTCTCGGAGGAGAGATTCCTCTAAGGTTGTGCAGTATTCCCCCTTAAAAGAGAGGACTTTTCCCAGCCCATCTAGGACCACAAAGCGGGCTGTAGAGCGGAGGGCTTTTTTATCATGTCCCATGGCATCGATCATTGTAGATATGGTTACTTTTTCGGAGAGGGAAAGGGGGAAGCCTAGGATTTTAAACAGGCGATAAATTTCATCAAACGCCTCTTCTTCGAGATGCCCGAGTTTTAAACTGATCAGACTCTCTACAATCATCCCAATAGCAATGGCTTCTCCATGGAATGCTTGGTACCCTTCTAGGGCTTCAATCGCATGGCCAATGGTATGTCCAAAGTTGAGGATGCGCCGTATTCCAGCCTCTTTTAGATCGGCTTCAACCACTTTCTTTTTGATCTGGCAGCTTTCAAAGATGATCTTTCTCAGGAATGTTAGATCGCGCTCTTGCCATTTATCGAGGTCTTCG
>JAKQGT010000060.1 GCA_029556005.1 Chlamydiota bacterium
GGAGAGAGAGAGAGCTTCTTAGAGGGATCCTTAAGGAAGCGATAAATGAAAATCACTCCTAATACAAGGCAGTTAATGCCATCGATCAAGAAGAACTTTGTCGATGTCCAACTCAGGTATCCGATTCCGTAAAATACAGGGATGCAGAGAGTGACCCATGTGATGGAGACACAGATCGCATAAAAGACTGTATCTCGAGCTGCTGTGAGCAAGCTTGTGCCGATCCGATTAATCCCACTAGCAAAGCAAACAAGCCAAATCCAAAAGCAGCACTCTTTTAGGAGGACATAAGAAGCTGTTGAGAGGGGTTCATCGATGAAAAAATGGATAATGAACTCCTGCATGAAAAGGAGAGGGATGGCTAAAAGGGCCATATTGATTCCTAGGAAAGTCAATGCACTACTCAGGAGCTTTTTGTAAATATTTTCTAATTTTGCCCCTAAGATATGAGAGGCGACAGTAATGAGAGCTTGAGACATCCCTTCATTGACGAAAGAGAGGACTAAAAAGATCGAGACCCCAAACGTATGTACAAGGAGGTAATCGCCTCCCCTGTGCACTAATAGATAGGAGGCGAAAATCCAGGAACCTACAGCCATACTTCTTCCAAGAGCGCGAGGAACCCCTGTTTTGAGTACCTCCCAGAAGAGGGTCTTATTAAATTTTTTGAGGTCTGTTCGATAGGTTGCAACATGCTTTTTTTGTAAAAATAGCAGTAAGAGAATAAGGCAGAAAATGCTTTGAGCAATGATTGTTGCAACAGCCGCTCCTCGAATCCCCATGGGTGAAAACCATCCTTTCACGCCAAAAATCAAAAGGTAGTCGAGTCCAATATTAATCAGTTGTGTCAGTAAATTGACTAAAAAAATAATCCGAGTTTTTCCTCTCCCGATATAGAATGAGGAAAGGACTCCTCCTAGGGGATACAAGAAATTTACAAGGGATAAATACCGGAAATAAAGAGTAGCCGGTCCTTGAATTTCAGAGCCTTTTAAATAGAACTCAGTTGCTAGACTTAGGGGATACGTAATCAACATCGAAAGAAGGGAAAAGTAAATCATTTGCCAAACAAGAGGTCCGATGTGATCCCGCTTATGAGAGCTTTGAAAATGACCAATAAAGGCCTGAGTGGCCGTAGCAACCATAATAAGAGTCATTTGATAGAAAAAACAAAGATTAGCGGCTGCTGTACAAGCCTTCCACGCTTCTAAAGAATAATGAGATAAAAAGTAGCGATCGCATAGTCCTAAAAGGCTTGCTGAAAGGGTAGACAATACCAAAGGAAAGGAAAGAACTAATAATTCTCTTAAGCTCGCAATCGGATACTTCGTGAGTTGATGATCATCAGTTCTTCTAATCATACTTGGACTCATTTTAGCTTCACGTAAATGAGAAAATCCTTTAACATGTTTCGCATTAGTGAAGTTTGAAAGTTAACAGTCTTGTAAATTTATCGCGAGACTTTTTTAAAAGTTTTTAAAAAATTTCCTCTATGCGAAAGGACCTTTTAGCTTTAAAAATTCTTTTAATTCCCATCCTCATTTTGGGATTAAATGGTTGCAAAAAAAAGGAGGAATCTAAATATAAGGATCGGTTCCTTCGTGTTTGCCTTTCAAGTCCTGTGCGTTCTTTGGATCCTCGAGTAGGAGTTGAACGTCCCTCTACAAATGTCATTCAAATGCTTTTCGAAGGACTCATGTCCCGGGATGCCTCTGGGGGCTTAACGGAAGGTTTAGCAAAGCGCATTGAGGTTTCAAACGATCAGAAAACCTATACTTTTTACTTGCGCCCCTCTTTTTGGTCTGATGGGGATCCTGTAACAGCGAAAGATTTTGAATACGCATGGAAAAAATCCATTCATCCTGCAAC
>JAKQGT010000091.1 GCA_029556005.1 Chlamydiota bacterium
TAGCAAAACTGCTGATAAAGCAGGAGATGGAACCACAACAGCTACAGTTCTTGCTGAAGCTATCTATACAGAAGGTCTGCGCAACGTCACTGCTGGTGCAAACCCCATGGAACTCAAGCAAGGTATCCAGCAAGCTGTGAAAACTCTGACTGATCAGCTTAAAGGAATGAGCAAATCGATCCAAAACCGCAATGAAATCGCTCAAGTTGCAACGATCTCTGCCAATAACGACGATGAAATTGGTGAAATCATTGCCAAAGCCATGGAACGCGTTGGAAAAGATGGCACGGTGACTGTAGAAGAAGGTAAAGGGTTTGAAACCACTCTGGACGTCGTTGAAGGGATGAACTTCGACCGCGGCTTCCTCTCTGCATACTTTGTCACCGATCCCGAAAACCAAGAAGCTGTCTATGAAGATGCTTTTATCTTGATTTACGACAAAAAAATCTCCTCGATGAAAGAATTCCTCCCGATTCTGCAAGCTGTTGCGGAAAGTGGACGCCCTCTTGTCATTATCGCTGAAGATGTTGAAGGGGAAGCTCTTGCAACCCTCGTTGTCAACAGACTCCGCGCTGGATTAAAAGTCTGCGCCGTTAAAGCGCCTGGATTTGGAGATCGCCGCAAAGCGATGCTTCAAGACATCGCCATCCTTACAGGAGGAGAGCTTATCAGCGAAGAGGTGGGACTAAAACTGGAAAACGTCACCCTCGAGATGCTCGGTCGCGTCAAAAAAGTGGTTGTGAAAAAAGAAGATACAACCTTGGTTGAAGGGGCCGGCAATAAAGAAGCAATCCAAAAACAGATCGCTCTCATCAAGCGTCAAATCGAAGATAGTACTTCAGATTACGATCGCGAAAAACTCGAAGAGCGTCTTGCAAAACTTTCTGGTGGAGTGGGCATTATCCGTGTCGGTGCTGCAACAGAAGTCGAGATGAAAGAGAAAAAAGATCGCGTCGACGATGCATTGCAAGCAACCAAAGCTGCCGTTGAAGAAGGGATTCTTCCTGGAGGCGGAAGCGCATTTATCCACTGCATCCCCACACTCAAGAAGCTTGCTGACTCTATGACAGGGTGCGCAAAAGTGGGTTGCGAAATCATCATGAAAGCCATCACCTATCCTTTGCGTCAAATTGCTGAAAACGCAGGACAAGAAGGATCGATCGTGGTACAAAAAGTCATGGCGATGAAGGAAAACGAAGGATGGAATGCTCTGACAGATGAGTATGGCAACCTTGTTAAAATGGGGGTGATTGACCCCACAAAAGTGGTCCGTCTCACCATTGAGCTTGCCGCTTCGATCGCTTCCCTTCTTCTCACCACAGAAGCAATCATTACAGATGAGCCTGAGGATAAAAAATCCCCTGCTCCTGCAATGGCAGGTGGAGGCATGGAGTACTAAACTCCTGACTCATTGTCCTACAAAAAAAGCACTTCTTCATCGAAGTGCTTTTTTTTTATCCTCTATTCGTTTATCGCTGGAGATATGAAGAAGTTATTCCTGATCCTCCTATCTATCCTCATCATTGTCGGTGGCCTGGGCTACCTCGCTTATAAAAATGCAGCCCCTCTTTTAGCTAAAATTATCTCAAACAAAACACAAACACCTGTCACTATTCATGCCATCGATTTTTATAAGGAATCCTTCACAATCACCGAGATCCAAATCGGAAACCCTCACAAGGCGCAACTTCCCACAGCCCTAAAAGTGCAAACGGTAAACGTGGAAGCTCCCTACAAAAACTACATAGAAGATCCCATCCTCATCGAAAAAATCGAACTAAACAATGTCTATGTCAACATTCAGATCTATAACAAAGATCAAACAGAAGGGAATTGGCAAACCCTCATGAAGAATCTCTCAGAGGATCATAGAAGCCCTCTTTCAGTTGAACGGATCACCGTAATCAAAAAGCTCATCTTGACAAACATCCAAATAGATCTCATTCTTTCAGATGGGAAATACTACCGCCTCTCCCCCATTGAGCGCCTCGAATTCAATAATATCCGATCTGATAAAGGGATCCCCACTCAGGAAATCTCAGAAATCATTATTCAACAAATGATGCAACAAATCTTCTTACAAAAAGGGCTTAAAGCCATCATTGATGCCCCTGTAGATATTATCAAAGGAGTGATCCCCTTCTTATGACCCACCTCCCCTTAACAAAACCTCAACTCCGTGGCATCCGTTCTCTATTTTTCATCCAGATCTTTTCTACGCTCAGCTTTAGCGTCCTTTACTCAACCCTTGTTCTCTTCATCACTAAGGGATTACAATTAGATCCTGACAAGGCAATAGCTATCACCGGGAGCTTTGTTGCCTTCAATTTCTTCCTCCACCTCCTGGGGGGATATATCGGCGGAAGATACTTAAGCTACCGCCTCCTCTTTGGGATGGGGATGGTCTTTCAAATGGTCGGATGCGCCCTATTATCCCTAACCACATTAGACTCCCTTTATTGGGGGCTAGCAGCCTTCCTTACAGGATGTGGACTCAATGTCACCTGCGTGAATTGTATGGTCACCCAACTCTTCGAACCCCACGACAAAAATCGGGAGTCTGCCTTTCTCTGGAATTATAGCGGGATGAATATCGGCTTTCTGATTGGATTTACCCTAAGCGGTATCTTTCAAATTTCCGCCTCATACTCCCCTCTTTTCTTAGCTGCAGGGGTCGGAAATTTAATCGCTCTTATGCTCGTGATAACCCATTGGAGTGCGCTTAAAGACAAAGACACCTACCTCACTCACACTGGGGCAAAAAAACACTTCTTATTAGCAATAATGGGGATCTTATTCACTTTAGTCATTGGATTTGCTCTGAGATGGTTCCTCAATCATGCCACATTTAGTAACGATTTCATCCTCTTAGTGGGCCTAATGATGCTCATTGTCATTATCTGCTTAATCTTTCAGCAAAGAGGAGCAGAAGCCGCAAAAAAAATGTGGGCCTTTCTCATTTTACTTCTCGCCTCCCTCATTTTCTGGACCCTGTATCAAATGGCTCCCATGGGACTCATGCTCTTCATCACCCACAATGTCGATCGCGTCGTTTTAGGCTTTAAAGTCCCTCCTCAATGGATGCTTAATATCAATACATTGATCATTATTATAGGGGGTCCCCTTATGGCTCATATCTACAAAAAACTACGCACACGTGGGTACACTATCCGCATTCCTATTCAATTTACCTTTGCGTTACTCTTAATCGGAATCGCTTTTGCCATTCTTCCCGCAGGAATCTACTTTGCAGGACCCGGAGGGAAAACAGCCTTTTCTTGGATTGTGATCTCCTACATCCTGCAAAGCTTAGGAGAGCTTCTCATCTCCCCTATAGGCTATGCTATGATTGGACAATTGATTCCCTGCAAATTGCAAGGGATGATGATGGGAACCTGGCTCATGGTTGTGGGAATCGCTGCGACTCTCTCGAACTACTTCTCTCAACTCACAATCAGTCGCAATACTCTCAGCCACCCCCTTGATGCAAATCAAGCCTTCTCTCATACCTTCACTATCCTAGGATGGAGCGCCATTATTGGAGCCATCCTCCTTTTGTGCCTCGTTCCCTTTCTCAAAAAACTGATCCAAGAGAAAGCTCCCCATGAAACCCCTCACCCCTATAATGCCCCCGAAGAGACCCCTCACTAACCATTCGTGGTAAAACCGGGGAAAAGTGTCATGCCCCCATCGACAAAAAGGCTGATTCCATTCACATAATCGGCTAAATCCGAGGCTAACCACACCGCAGCCCTTCCAATATCTTCGATCTCCCCGATCCGTTTATACGGGATTACATTCATCAACTTGTTGTAGGCTTCTGTGGTATCCCAGGCCTCTTTATTGATCGGGGTCCGAATCGCTCCAGGGCAGATACTATTCACCCGAATCCGCTGGGCCGCATATTCCT
>JAKQGT010000093.1 GCA_029556005.1 Chlamydiota bacterium
CCAGCAGAGGCGAGATAAGGAACTTTTTCAAAAGAGGGGCTACGGGTTTCTCGTTGGAGGGCTGAGAAAAAAGAATGTAACATTCCTAAAGTTACTACTCTGCCCACATCAAACGCTGCACTCATAATTACTCCTAAAAATCATTTTTTAGTGGAAATAATAATGAAAGCTTTAATTACACACAAGCTTAAAATTAATAATAATTAAAATTTTAATTAGAGTAGTAACTACATAAACGATTAGAAATATTTCCTAAATAATCGGTAAAGCCCGAAGCGGTCTGATAAGTCTCTTTTTCGATCTGGAGTGTATGGAAAAGGCGTGCCCCACACAAAGCCCCGACAACGGGGACCATCTCTTTTCCATGATGTTCAATGTGACAACAAAAGAAGAGGGTTGCCACAATAAGACAGAGTCGAGAATCGAGTTTTAAACTCAAGCTTTGCGCAACGATATCTGTACAACCCGATGCACATCCCTCTGGTAAGTTGGTGATATCCTCCGTGAGGTGCGGGACAAGGGCGTGTATTGCTAATCCAACTCCTGTAGAAATAGCAAAACGTTGACCATCGACTTTGATTGCCAAGGCAACAATGAACACCCCACAAAAAGTTTTCGTCAAATTGTAATAATCGGGCAAAACGGGCGTATGATTTTCCCCACACCCTTTAGTAGAACAACAACTCATAGGGATGCTCCAAAATTTCTCCTGTAACAGGCTACTCTAAATATTTTTTTAGAGCAACAAGTTTTAACGCGTTAGCCCTGCATTTTAACTCTTTATTGACCAAAATCGCCCCAATACGCTACAAATGGGGGCTATTTTCTGGCGGTCGTAGCTCAGCTGGTTAGAGCACTGGATTGTGGTTCCAGATGTCGCGGGTTCGAATCCCGTCGATCGCCCATTTGTCCCCAAATCATTTCGGTATACAAGCGTCTCTTTTTTTGTTAATCTAAAATTGAATTGAATAGAGGGGTTTCAGAGTGGGAAATGCCCACAAGTAATACCATTTCTGAAAAATAAAATCGAATTTGACAAGGAGACAGCACAAATTTTTATTTCTGGAGCAAGCGACCATTGCCAAGCGGCAAGGCGCGAGTGAAGACTAAAAATTTGTTGCTAAGCCGACGGCGTCAAATGCGATTTTATTTTTGATAAATGGTATCAAGTAAATGGAAAAGAAAAAAACGATTCATCCAGAAATTAAAGGGCTGCTCACTCTCATTGCGAGTTTAATTCTCCTTTTATGTTTGCTTAGTTTTGTGCAGGGTGCTCCCAAAGCAAATTGGATCGGAATCGTGGGATATGGCATCGGCCTGACCTTCATGTATCTTTTTGGGATCAGCTCTTACGCCATTGCCCTCTATGTGGGATGGATGGGATGGAAGCTATTAAGTAACGCAGCTTCTCAGCCCTTTCGAATGAAAAGTCTCTATTTTGGAATAGGGATCCTTTCTGTGGGCGTCTTGCTGAATGTCTATGCCGAGGGGGGCTATATCACCAGTCCCTTCATGCAAACCCATACCTATTCTGAGGTCTATTTAAGCAACTACCCGATTCCCCATAAAGTCGTCCGCTTCAATTTAGGAGGGGTTCCTCTCTACTATCTTTATCGGGATCTTCCCACCTTTAATCTCCAGCACTTACTCAGTAATTTAGGGGTCGTGATCACCTTTTCGATCACAGGGCTCATGTCTCTCATTCTTTTTACCAATACACGTGTCATTCCCCTTCTCAAAAATCTGGGAAATTTTGTTAAAACCTTAGGAAAATTCTTCAGAAAAGTCGTTAAAGACCTCACCCCTGTTAAAGTCAAAGCCAAACCCATCCCACTTGATAAGGCTCACGCTTCACTCCAACAACTCCCCCTTCAGATAAAACCGGTTATCAAAGAAGAGGAGGTCATTTCAGATGTGAAAATTTCCACCCATTTAGAACGAAAAGCCCCCACTCCCCCTAGCCGCCAGCAAGGGTCAACACCCTATCAGGGAGCCTATAAGCGTTTTCGCCTCCCCCCCCTCACTTTGCTGACAACAGCAAAAAAAATGGATCAACCCACTCTGAAAAAAGATTTAAAACGTCAGGCAACCATTCTTGAGGAAACACTCCTAAGTTTTGGTGTCGAAGCACGGGTTGGGGAAATCAATTGCGGCCCGACAATCACTTCCTTTGAAGTACACCCCCCCATTGGCGTAAAAGTTCAAAAAATCAAAGTCCTAGAAAACGACATTGCCCTCAATTTACAAGCGAAATCGATTCGGATCATTGCACCCATCCCCGGTAAAGCAGCAGTCGGTGTCGAAGTCCCTTCCCTGTATCCACAGGAGGTGGGCTTTAAAGAAATGCTCGCAGAGCATCAAAAAGGGGGTAAAAAACTCCACATCCCCATCCTCCTGGGGCAAACTGTCACGGGGGAAAATGTCGTCTGTGATCTCACGAAGATGCCCCACTGCATTATTGCAGGGGCGACAGGCTCTGGAAAATCGGTTTGTATCAACAGTATTGTGATGTCCATTTTGATGACGGCACGTCCCGATGAAATCCGCCTCTTGTTAGTCGATCCCAAAAAAGTAGAACTTAGCGCCTATTCTAATCTCCCCCATATGATTGCCCCGATTATCACAGAAGCTCATGGGGCCTATGCCGCCCTCAATTGGTTGGTGAAGGAGATGGGAGAGCGGTACGAGCTCTTTAAACGTCTCAAACTCCGTAATATCCATGCCTTTAATCATCGCAAAGTCCGTCCTGAAAAGGAGGCCGAACTCGCTGATGGCATGGAGGTCCCCGCCAAAATGCCCTATTTGGTAGCGATCATTGATGAATTCGCAGATCTCATGATGGCTTCTAGCTCAGATTTAGAAACTCCGATTGCTCGCATTGCTCAAATGGCACGCGCAGTGGGCATTCATCTGATTTTGGCAACACAACGCCCTTCTCGAGAAGTGATTACAGGTCTGATCAAAGCCAACTTCCCGAGCCGGATCGCCTTTAAAGTTGCTAGTCGGGTGAATAGCCAAATCATTCTCGATGAAAATGGTGCGGAAACGCTCCTCGGAAATGGGGATTTACTTTTCCTCCCTCCCGGAAGCTCGCAGCTCATCAGGGCTCAAGGGGTTTTCATTCGGGATGAAGATATCAACCGCGTGATTACCCATATCGAAAGTCAAATGGGACCGCAGTACCTGATCAAATCTTTTGACCACATGGCTCCTGAGCAATCTGAAAGCTTGGGTGGGGGAGATGCAAAGGATGATCTCTACAGCCAAGCCTTTCAGATTGTCACCCAAACAGGAACGGCTTCCACCACTTTTCTCCAAAGGAAGCTCAAAATCGGTTATGCACGAGCCGCTTCCCTTATGGACGAACTCGAAACCCATGGTGTCATCGGTCCTCAAGAGGGAAGCCGCCGCCGCGTTCTCCTAGATTCTAAGTAACAGACGCAAGAAAGACTAGACCTAAAATTTCCTGCAAGTAAGATGCAGTCAGGAGAGAGAAGATGTCCTGATGAAAAAAAAGTGGAAAATCTTAATTGGAGATCCTTCTACGGCATTGATTGATGCAATCTTAACGTCGAAGGAAGCAGCAGACTATGAAATCGCAACGGCAAAAACGGGCTCTCTTGTCCTCAAAAAAATCCAAGAATTTGAACCCGATTTACTCATTTTAGATCTCATGATGCCTCATCTTCACGGTATCGAAGTGATGAAAACGATCAAGACCAATAAACGCTACAGTTCTATGGGTATCATCGTTTCCTCATACCACGTGATGGTTCAAAATTACCATGCAGCGATCGAAGAAGGAGCTGACTATTTCCTGGTGAAGCCTTTTGAAATGGGGCAACTGTTTGCACTGATCAAAGAGTTTTTTGCAGGAACCTTAAAACCCTCCCCTTTTACTCTCAAAAGTGGCCATGAAATCCTTCAAACGCACTGCTATCACCCCATTCCCTCTACTCTCAGCTCATACATGCGCTTTTGGGGAACGCGAGGGTCTAACCCTGTAGCCGGTTCAGAGTATGTCCGTTATGGAGGAAACACCTCCTGTTTAGAATTGCGCTATGGAGAGGACCTGCTGATTATCGACGCAGGGACAGGGATCCGACAACTCGGGGATATCATTGATCTTGAAGACTCTCAAACCGTTCATCTCTTCATCTCCCATACCCACTGGGATCATATTACGGGATTTCCTTTCTTTGGCCCTCTTTATAAGAAGAATTGCAATGTCGTGGTGTGGGCACCCGTCGGCTTTGAAAAGAGCACCAAAGAGCTCTTTACCAATATGCTTGCCTATGCGTATTTTCCTGTACGTCTCGATGAAATGAAAGCAAAAGTTACATTCAAAGAGCTCCGAGACAACCGCCCCGTTTCCATCGGGAACATCATTGTCGATTGCCACTTCACGAATCACCCCGGACCAACCGTTGGCTTCAAAATCAAATCCCCCAATAAAACGATTGGGTATATTACCGACAATGAAGTCCTGTTTGGCTATCATGGCCACCCGAATGAAATCCATCTCAAGCACCCCCTGCTCGAACCCCACCTCCACCTCATAGATTTTCTCAAAGATTGCGATACGATCGTTCACGAAGCTCAGTATTTTCCCGAAGAGTACTACCGCAAAACAGGATGGGGACACTCTTCTATTCCCAATGCAACTGTCCTCATGAAATATACCGGTTGTAAAGATTGGATCGTCACCCATCATGATCCCAACCATAAAGATAACGACTTACAAGTCAAACTGCAGCTTCATCATGATATCATTGAGGAGTGCAACCTCAAGATCCATGTAGATATTGCCTACGATGGGCTCATGTTACCATTCTAACTTCAGACTCACTTTCTCCTGATAAGCGATAGAAATAGAGAGATCGCGCTTCATATGCTCTTGAATCCTTTTAAGGGCAAGTTCGGGATGGTTACATTCAGAAGAAAGATGGGCTAAGTAGATGTGTTTCAACCCTGGATGGTCGATCTCTTGAAGGAGCTGACCACAGGCCTCATTTGAAAGGTGCCCTTGCCTTCCCAAAACGCGTTGTTTGTAAACTAGAGGCCGCGGGCACGCATAAACCATCGAAGGTTCGTGATTAGCCTCAATATAGAGGTAATCACACCCTTCTAAATGGGCTTTGACAAGTGTTGTCACAAACCCTAAATCGGCACAGACACCGATTTTGATCCCCTCGATTCTAAAGGTAAAAGCAACGGGATCGAGAGTGTCATGCTGCACACTAAACGGGTGAATCTCAATATCCCCAAACTCAAACGTTTCTCCCGTAGAAAAAATCTTGAACCGAGGTTTTTCACGCACTTCTTTCAAGATCGCTTTTGCGGTTTCACTATTGGAAAAGACGGGAATCTGCAGCTTCTCTGTAACCTTTTCGAGCCCCCGAATATGATCCCCATGCTCATGCGTA
Organism: Chlamydiota bacterium; assembly: GCA_029556005.1. Lineage (GTDB taxonomy): Bacteria > Chlamydiota > Chlamydiia > Chlamydiales > Simkaniaceae > JAAKFF01. The sequence continues at coordinate 5,427 of JAKQGT010000093.1, forward strand.
ATTAAAATCGCATCGATCTCTCCGATATCGACATCGATTTCCCCCAACTTTTCTGTGAGTGCTTTTAAACTAATGCCGACATCAACGAGAAGTTTTGTTTCATCACTCTCGATGTAAATGGCATTTCCTTTTGAACCTGAGGCTAGGGGGCAAAATTTTCGCATGACGTATTTTTTTATACTCAAATAACTTCAAAAGTCGGTTTTGGGCTAGCCCAAAACCGACTTTTGAAATTGTTTGAATATAACATGCTTATCCAAAACTTTCTACATATTTTTCTCGTGAAAACAAAAACAAATAATATTGACATTATTAATTAATCGTTTTTATACGTGAAAATTAGTTCATGGAAAAATAAACGCATGAAAAATAGAGAGCTTTTACAAGAGATAGACATCACATTAGATCAATTGATCAAAAATGCTGCTGCACTCACAGAAATTTCCTCTGATCCTTTGTATGAAACCGAAGTGCAAGCTTTGAATAAAACACAAGGGAGTCTCCTTGCCCACTTGCTCCATCTCGATCAACATCTAAAGGAGAGACAAAAAGATTCCGCTTCAACATCTATTCATCAAAAACTCACGATTTTTAGTGAGCTCAGCTCTAATCTTGCCAAATCGATCCAAGAGTCCTATGCAAAACCTTCTGTAAAACAACGCAAAAAATGCGCAAAAACCTCAAATTCTTAGATAGTGTCGTCATGAGTTGCTCATTCCCTAAGCATCTCCTATGGAAAATATCATCGTTGATCTGCTTCAAAAGCCCCATTTGGGCTTTCTCCATCGGTCGCCTTGAACTTTCCTCATAGGAGCCACTTCTTGAATGCCCATCTCATGACGACCTAATAAAAAAACAGCATGAGGTGTCCCAGCTGCAGCCCAACAAACCTCATTCTTAAGA
>JAKQGT010000120.1 GCA_029556005.1 Chlamydiota bacterium
TGCCCCGTACGTGCTGCACACATTTTCATAAATAATTGAAAGGTCCCCAAATCATGAATATTTTTAATTGCACGCAGATCTCTTTCCACATACGTTTGGATATAATTGCTATACCATTGATAGGGCTCAACATCTCGTGTATAGAGTGATGGGTATAAGCCCCGATAAAGGAGGACTTCCAGTTCCGGAATATCTTCTAACTCTCCTAAGCTCAAGGGAAGAAGGTGTAACATTCCGACACGTCCTGCAAGGGACTGGGTAATCTTTTCTAAAAGGAGAAAATGTTGTGAACCTGTCAAAATGAATTGTCCTGGGATTTGGTCTTCATCTACAATTCCTTGCAAATAAGAAAAAAGATCAGGAACATTTTGCACTTCATCGAAAATAACTTTCTGACGGTATTGCTTAAGAAATCCCCGAGGGTCTTCTTGGGCAAATCGACGCATATCCAAGTCTTCTAATGAAACATACTCATATTCATCAGAAAAGAGCTCTTTTACAAGGGTACTTTTCCCAGACTGTCTAGGTCCTGTCAAGACTAGAATCGGAAATCCCTTAATAATTTCAAAAATTTTCTTTGTAATCAGGCGTGGTATCATGAGAGCAACCCTTTTTCCTCATTGTATGCTATTTGAAAATTTTGGACAAATTGGAATTTTGATTTCCAAATTGTCCAAAATGTTGTAAGCAACTGATACTATTTGAGTTATTTATTCTAATTAGGATTGAACCTATCCCACTAATCCATTTGCGGGGATTTTTTAGATTTTTCTTGAAGATTTTTTTCATTCATTTTGAGGACATTATCCAAGAGACAAGGACTCAAAATGAATGAAAAAATCGGCAGAAAAGGCAAAAAATACCGGAAATGGATTAGTGGGATAGGTTCTTTAGATAAAGTTCCCCAATTTTCCTTTGAGGCCACCCATTTCTTTTAATTGATTCTTTAGCTCGGGATCATTTTTGAATTTTTTGGTCATACCAGGCATTTTTTTCATCATTTGCTTGATCCGTTTAAAGCTTTTAATCATCCGATTGACGTCCTCAATCGAGGTCCCACTACCCAGAGCAATGCGCCGCCGCCTGGGGGGGATGAGCTCTTCTAACCCTAATCTTTCATCGGGGTTCATGGAGAGAATGATCGCCTCGATCTTGCCGAGCTCTTTATCAGAGATTTCTAAGTCCCCCATTCCAGAAAAACCGGGCAACATTTGGAGAAGACTCTTGATCGACCCCATCTTTTTGATCGAGCGCATCTGCTTTAAAAAGTCATCGTAGGTAAAGGTTGCTTTGCGAAGTTTTTTCTCTAGTTTTTCCGACTCCGCTGCATCGGCATGCTCTTGCGCCCTTTTCACTAAGTTAATGACATCTCCCATTCCTAGAATGCGATCAGCCATCGATTCAGGGTTAAAAAGCTGAAAGTCAGTGATCTTCTCACCTACCCCTTCGAACTTTAAAGGCTTTCCGGTCACTTCGCGGATAGAAATAGCCGCTCCTGCACGCGTATTTCCATCGAGCATAGTCAGAATGGTTCCTGTAATGGCAACGCGCGCATCAAATTCTGCTGCGGTTTTCACAGCATCTTGTCCTGTTGCAGCATTGGCTACAAAAAGAATTTCATGTGGGTTTGTTGCCTCTTTGATCTTTTCAAGTTCTTTCATGAGGTCTTCATCAATATGAAGACGCCCAGCGGTATCGATAATCAGCACATCAAAGGCTTCTTTTTTGGCCCGTTCGTGCGCTGCTTTGGCTACTTTCACAGGGTTTTTCTGATCGCGATCGGCATGGATCGGCACTGCGATTTGCTGCCCCAGCGTTTCTAGCTGGTCAATGGCAGCCGGACGCTGCAAATCACAAGCAGCAATCAAAACTTTTTTATTCTCTTTTTTGAGGTAGTGCGCCAGTTTTGCTGATTGGGTTGTTTTTCCCGACCCTTGGAGTCCACACATCAAGATGACAGCAGGACGCCGATCGGTAATAAGGGGTGCTTCCTCTCCCCCCATGAGCTCTTTAAGTTCGTCATGGATGATTTTAGTAAACTGTTCCCCTGCCGAAACGGACTTAAGGACTTCTTCTCCTAAGGATTTATCTTTAACGCGTTTGATGAAGTTTTTGGCGACTGTATAGTTAACATCGGCATCCAAAAGGGCTATCCGCACTTCTCTTACAGCGTCAGAGATATTTTCTTCTGTTAACTTTTTTTTAGAAGCTAAAGCAGAAAAAACATTTTGGAATTTTTCTGTGATACCACCAAACAAAATCTACCTCGCAATGAAATCTATTTTACTCAAAATTCTCTTGGTATTCAAGGAAAAAGAACCGATCATATCCCGCCCAATCTTTCTCGCATCGCTTTTGTTTCCAATGCTTTTGATCAAAGATCTCTTTTAAAGCTTCCCCTTGAGTTGCTCCCATTTCCAAAAAAACTTTTGCATGAGGGTTTAAATAAGAGGGAAGCTCATG
>JAKQGT010000141.1 GCA_029556005.1 Chlamydiota bacterium
TTAGGCCTATTGTTAGAAAGCATGCGCAGGATCTAATCAGCGCAGCGACTCTCAAAGTAGATGAATTTGGCAAGCCTGTCGATTTAGACATGGATCGCAACCAAGAGGGCTTCCACCCTTATGCAGCCATTTTCATTGCGACAACGCTGGCTTGGGCCATTTTGGGGGTGACGAATATGGTATGTAACATTGTTGTTCCGTATTCGATTCGGAGCCATGTGATGATGGCCACAAAAATGGCGGTGGGTTCTTGCCTATTCCATTTAATTGGAACAGCCATTGACTCCATCCGTAAGCAATCACAGGGAGATCCTTCAAGGAGACCGTGCTAGCCATATTGACATTTAAAGAAACTCTCGAGAAAATGGTGGGCATTTAAGAACTAAAATGGATGATTAATGCCTCAAGTTGGATCGAACGATTTTAAAGCAGGAATGAAAGTAGAGCTTGACGGCGAACCCCATACTATCGTAGGGGTTGAGTTCGTCAAGCCAGGAAAAGGTCAAGCTTTTACTCGGACCAAGCTCAAGCATGTGATGACGGGACGGGTGATTGAAAAAAACTTCAAATCTGGGGAAAAGCTGGACCTTGCAGACGTTGAAGAGGCCAAAATGCGGATGCTCTACAAAGAGGGTGATGGGGTTGTCTTCATGAATGATGTGACCTATGATCAGGTCACAGTTCCCTTAACAGTCATTGACGATAAAGAACCCTACATGATGGAAGACACCTTGTATGACTTGGTGTTTTATAAGGGAAATGTTGTCGATGTCATTCCTCCTACCTTTCTCAATATGACCATTGTGGAAACCGCTCCGGGTGCACGAGGCGATACCGCTTCTGGACGTGTCCTCAAGCCTGCGAAAACGGATACAGGAGCCACGATCCAGATCCCGATTTTTATTGAAGAGGGAGAGCTGGTGAAAGTGGACACCCGCACAAACGAGTATGTCTCTCGGGTCAAAGAATAGTCTCTTAAAAGCGCGTGCATCCTTCCTAAAAAAGGTGCGCGCTTTTTTCGATAAAAAAGGGTGTATTGAAGTCGATACCCCTCTTCTATCCCCTTACGCCCCTATCGATGTCCATATCGATCTGTTTGAGATAAAGGATGGGGGATTTTTACACTCTTCTCCCGAATATGCCATGAAATGTCTCCTCGCTGAAGGGGCAGGAGATATCTATCAGTTAGGCCACGTCTTTCGCAAAGATGAAAAAGGGCGCCTGCATAACCCTGAATTTACGATGATTGAGTGGTATCGGATAGAGGTCAACTTTGAGGAGTTTTTGGAAGAATCCCTCGCCCTTTGCTCTCTTTTTCTAGGTCCCCAAAACCATGAAATCTTAACCTATGATGAAGCCTTGAAAAAGTATCTTGGAATCGATGCAAAAGCCTCTCTAACAACCCTCTCTACTCTTGCAGAAAGGGAAGGAACAGGAGAAGAGCTTTTGAATATGCTCTGGGGGTGCCATGTAGAACCTCACCTGGGACAAGGTCTCTATTCGGTGATTACAGCCTATCCCGAAGAGCAAGCTGCTCTTTCTCAAATAAAAAATGGCTATGCCGAGCGCTTTGAAATTTATTTTAAGGGGATGGAGCTGGGGAATGGCTATCATGAGCTGACCCAT
>JAKQGT010000150.1 GCA_029556005.1 Chlamydiota bacterium
AACAAAAAAGCAGTAAAAAAATTTAGAGTATTAATTAGATGTCCGTTTAAGGAGACGCGCTCCAAAATACAGGAGTGGAAAGCTGATCAAACAGTAGAGAAACCAAAAGCGGCTACTCCACTGTAAATGAACGACTCCCTCCTTAGAACAGAAGAGAAGGAGGGTTCCTAAAACAAAAAGATGGGCCCCAATCATTAAAAAAAGGAGGGGGAGAATATTTCCCCTTTTTGTGATCTCTTCTTCTTCAAATTTTTCCTCAGTGACAAGAGGTTTTTCTGTTTCTTTTTGATCATAAGATTGAAACAAAGGATCTTCTTTGAGCGGTTCAGCTTGGTTAAACGAGGTCTCTTCTCTCTCATCAGGAACGCCAAAACCCTGACGATTTCTTACTGAATAGGGGGGTTTATAGAGAGAAGCTAAACTCTCTTGAAGAGTTTGATCAGAAAATTTTGCATCGTATTTGGGAGGTTGAGGGGGTGTTTCAGCAGAAGATGTCAATAAATCTGTACCACAAAACGGACAATACGTTGCCTCATAATTCACATCTGCTTCACAATTCCAACAAACTTTTGTACGATCCATCTGTTTCATAACCACAACCAGTATTTACTTCCAATTTTCATTCTAACCCATCTTTCAATGAAGGGAAAGTAAAAATATCTCTAGGAACATTTACTTTTTGCCTCCAGAAAGGTACAATGGATGTATTAAAATTTAGGAGTTTTCAATGGCTGAAAAGCAAAAATTCGATGTAGCGGTAATCGGAGCAGGACCGGGGGGATATGTAGCTGCGATAAAAGCAGCACAAATGGGAAAAAAAGTCGCCCTCATTGAAAAGAAGGATCTCGGGGGAACCTGTTTAAATGTCGGATGCATCCCTTCTAAAGCCCTTCTCTCGAATGCAAGTCTATTTAAGAAGTTCAAAGAGGCCGAAGCCTATGGGATCAAAGCAGAAAAGCTCTCTTTTGACTTTAGTAAAATGAAAGCACGCAAAGATCAAGTCGTCAGCAAAATTCGGACCAGTTTAGGGGGACTCATCAAATCCAATGGGATCACCATTTTTAAGGGAGAAGCTAAGTTCGAATCTCCTAAAGACCTGAAAGTACTCGGAGAAAATAGCGCCTGGATCCATGCAGAAAAGATCATTATCGCCACAGGCTCTGAGCCCATCGATATTCCCGCATTCCCTTGTGACCATGAACGGATTTTAAACTCCACTTCTGCTCTAGAACTGAGTGAGCTTCCCCAATCGATCGCGATCATCGGGGGGGGGTATATTGGATGTGAATTTGCCTCTCTTTACGCAGAGTTTGGAGTCAAAGTCATCATCATCGAAGCCCTTCCTTCTATTGTCCAAACGCAAGGGAAAGAAATTTCTGCCGCCCTCACAGCAGCCTTTCATAAATCGGGTATTGAAATCAAAACCCATACCGCTGTTGAATCGATCGAAAAGAAAGGAAACGGCCTTGTTATCCACGTAAGTGGTGGGGAAAAAATCGCTGTTGAAAAAGCCATCGTTGCAGTAGGAAGGCGCCTCAACTCAAAAGGATTGGGCTTAGAAAAAGCTGGTCTTAGTGAAGGTCCCAAAGGAAAGATTGAAGTGAATGAAAAAATGGAAACGGCAGTTCCTGGCATTTATGCCATTGGGGATATTACTGCGATCGCAATGCTAGCCCATGTGGCCTCTCATCAAGGGATCGTCGCTGCAGCCAACGCCTGCGGACAAGAAGCCTACATTCACTATCACGCGATTCCTGCTGTGATCTTTACCCATCCAGAAATCGCATCTGTTGGACTCACAGCAGAACAGGCAAAAGAAAAAGGGCTCAATTTTTCTGTAGGGACCTTCCCCTTCCAGGCTCTCGGAAAATCGATTGCCACAATGGAAACTGAGGGTTTTGCTCAAGTGATCGCTGATAAAAAAACGGGAGAGATCCTAGGGGCTCATGTCGTCGGGCACGAGGCCTCCGCCCTCATCTCCGAGATGGCCCTTGCGATAAACAATGAGCTCACATTAGACTGCGTAATAGATACGATTCATGCACACCCCACTGTGCCTGAAGCGTGGTTAGAGGCGGCTCTTCTTGCCAATGAAACGCCGATCCACTTTCCACCCAAAATTAAAAAAATGTGAATTCTGGATAGATGAAAAAGCTCAACATCCTTCCTGAAAATCCTGAAAAGGGAAGTAAAGGTCGGTTTCCCTCTTGGCTTCACCGCAAGCTCCCTCGTGGCAGTGAGCTTTCAGAAACCAACGCGATTTTAAGAAAGCATCACTTGAACACGGTTTGTGAAGAGGCAAAATGCCCTAACCGCTTAGAGTGTTATTCCAACAAAACAGCAACCTTTCTCGCTCTCGGCAAAGAGTGCACCCGTGCTTGCGGATTTTGTGATATTGACTTCTCTAAACATCCCAAACCTCCTGAGAAAGATGAACCCTTGCGAATCGCACAATCGGTAAAAGCTTTAGGACTGCAACATGTGGTGATTACCATGGTAGCCCGAGATGACTTAGCAGACCAAGGGGCCACTCACATTGCTGAAATCATTCACGCGATTCGAAAAGAAAACCCAAGTGCAACTACGGAAGTGCTCACTTCCGATTTCTCTGGTGAAGAAAAGCCGCTTGACATTGTCCTGAATGCCAAACCTGAAATCTTTAACCATAATATTGAAACGGTGAGACGCCTCTCTCCACGTGTCCGTCATCGGGCCACCTATGAACGCACCCTTAAAGTCCTGGCTTATGTAAAAGGACAAAACAAAGTCCCCTTTGTAAAATCGGGGATCATGGTGGGACTCGGAGAAACGGATGAAGAAGTAGAGGAAACGATTCGAGATCTCTACGCAGCGGGATGTGAAATCATCACGATTGGTCAATACCTCCAACCTAACCGTAATAAGCTCTTAGTGAAAGCGTTTGTGACCCCTGAACAATTCAAACGTTATGAACAGTATGGGCAATCTTTGGGAATCAAATACATGTATAGTGGCCCCTTTGTCCGTTCGAGTTATAATGCTGCCCTTCTTAAAGATCATGCCTTTAAAGGAGAGACCTTTCATGGTTAATTCAGAAATTCCCCTCATGGACGCCATCGATATGGAGATCCTCATGCACCGTGATGCCCATTTTGGAGGAAATTTTGAAATGATGCTTGAATACTACACTCAAGAAGGTGTCGGGGTGATGCCTGACTTTGAGCTAGAAGAGATCAAAAAACTGCAAAACCTTGAAAATCAAATGGGCAAAAACTTAGCGGAAACCTTTCTTCCTGAAGCTGCCCAAGAAATCGTCAACCAATCTAAAAAACTTTACCAAGAACTCCGTGCCATTTATTCAGAAGAAAATCCCGATCCCATTGCCCTTTTACTGAGTGATTTGATCCTCTCCGAGGAGGAAAATCCCGAAAAAGAAATAGAGGCTCTCATTCATAAAGGAAAAGAAGTCGTCCCCCCTTTAATTCACCTTCTCTCTTCCCACTCCTTTTATGACCCCCTTTACCCTGGGTATGGCCGAGCCCCTATCTTTGCTGCAAAATGCTTAGGGGCCATCCAAGATAAAAGGGCCATTCCCCCCCTCTTTGAAGCCTTGGGACAAGATAACTTTTTCACCGATGAAGAAATCATCAAAGCTCTCGCCTCTTTTGGGAAGGAGGCAAAAACCTTCTTAATCAAACTATTAAAGCAAGATCCCTACTCCAAAGACAACGAATATGCCGCCATCGCCCTGACAGGTTTTGCAGAAGAGGAAGAAATCGCCACAGCTTGCCTCGAAGTCCTTGAAAAAGAAGCGACCCTTCAAAAGCCCCTCTTTGCCAGCTATCTTGTTTTTGCTTGCGCAAATCTTACTCAAGCAAGTGAGCAAGAGCGTTTTATTGCTATTTCAAAAAAAGAAAACCTTGCCCCTCAAATTCTAAACGAAATGACTCTAGTGATTAGAAACTGGAAGAAAACGGTATAAATCAATTTTAATTCAGTAACAGTCTCTTAGAAAAAACCTTTCATTAATCCATTGACGATCCTTCTCTCATGTTCTATAGGAAAGCTAGGGGAGGGCTCCAGTGGTATCAACACGAAAGAAACGTTTTGACCTGACAGATCGTGTCGCTTGTATAATACTGGCCGGGGGGCAGGGGACACGACTTTTTCCACTTACGCAACACCGTTGTAAACCCGCTGTGGGCTTTGGGGGTCGGTACCGTCTCGTTGACGTTCCGATCTCTAACTCTCTGAATTCTAATATGAATCATATATTCATCATCTCTCAATATTTCTCATCAAGCCTTAACCAACATATCAAAGAGACCTATCCTCTCGATCAATTTCAAGGGGGAAGCCTGACTTTAGTAAGCCCTGAAGAGAGACCCGAGGGAAAAGTCTGGTATGAGGGAACAGCAGACGCTGTCCGAAAAAATATCGACCAACTCACCAAGCTTCCTATTGACTATTTTCTGATCTTATCGGGAGATCAGCTTTACAATATGGACCTTGAAGCCATGGTCTCCTTTGCCTACGAAAAAGATGCGGACCTGACAATCGCAGCTCTCCCTGTGGGACATACGGAGGCCCCGCGTTTAGGTCTCTTAAATATCGATGAGGAAGCCAATATCATTGATTTTCATGAAAAGCCGAAAGAACAGACGATTCTTAACCGTTTTGAAGTTCCCGATCATTTCCTCCAAGAAAATGACATCCATTGCTCCAGTCCTCCCTGTTTTTTAGCTTCCA
>JAKQGT010000153.1 GCA_029556005.1 Chlamydiota bacterium
TATAATAATAAAAATTTAAATATATTTAATAAAATTCATTTTCTAAATAATCAAAATAATTAAATTTTTAAATTGTCAAAATTTCCTTTAAAAAGTAAGGTGGTATCATGAAATCCATTCGCCTCTATTTTCTTTTTTTGATCGGTTGCCTAGAAGCTGCGTCCTATACCCCGTCTTCCCTTCCTACGCTAGGTGCTGGGGCAGAGTATCATAAGAAAGACTACTCCTATCTTTTGGGAAAGCTTTCGGGAATCAGTGATCCCCTACTGGAGATGCATTTTACCCTTTATTCGGGGTATGTGAAAAATACCAATAGTCTTGCTGCTGCTTTGCGGGACATGCGGATGAAAGGGGAGGATCAAACCATTGCTTATGGAGCGCTCAAGCGTCGTTTTGCCTGGGAGTATGATGGCATGTATCTTCATGAACTCTATTTTGGAAACCTTGGAGGGAAGGCTTCTTTAAGCCCTAAAAGTTCCCTTTATCAGAAAATCGTTCTAGATTATGGCTCCTATAAAGATTGGGAAAAAAATTTTAAAGCAACAGGCCTCATTCGGGGAGTGGGTTGGGTGATTCTTTATCAAGATCCCCTTGATGGGTTTCTCTATAATATTTGGGTTGATGAACATCATATCAACCACATGGCTGGAGGAGCACCTCTTCTAGTTATGGATGTTTGGGAGCATGCCTATATTACCCAGTTTGGTCTGGATCGGGGAAAGTATATCGATGCCTTTTTCGAAAATATTGATTGGGGAGTTATTGAAAAGCGTTTTGCAGATCAAAACCCCATGAATCAAGGGATGCTTCGAGAGTAGGCGTTCAGTTTTTTCAATTTCAAAATAAGAATAATCAGAGTAACAGTAGAGAGGAGAAGCATGAGCCCGGAGGGGAAAAAAGCATAAGAGATAAGATAGCGGTAAGAGAAAAAAGCATCTAAAAGAAGAATGAGCCCGAATGAGGCATAAAGTCCCCATTTACGTAAGATAAATGTTTGAATACTTGTCAAAACAAGAGCCAAGCCAAAAAGCCCTCCACCTAATAGAGAGGGAAGACTCTTTTTCATAATAAAACCCAAAAGTCCCCCTGCAAACACGAGAATGGAGTAGACAAGAATAATCGTTCCCATTGCGTGAAGTGTTCCTTTAACTTTATCCATCATGTCACAACCCTTTCTTAAGATATTGCTAAAAAGATCTATTCTACTTTTTTTATAATGAAATACAAGGTAAAATTGACGGGGGTTCTTGTTTTTTATTCTGAGAAAAGCAATAATGTTTGCATTACAAAATTGTTGTAGGGAATGAATGTATACAGAATATCTGGGACCTGTCAATCGAGACAATCTTATTGAATCGACTCCCTTACTCGAACAAGCAGCTCGAAAGTTACAGCAAGGTCAGCTCATAGCTTTCCCTTCAGAAACTATCTATGGATTAGGGGCCAGCATCTTAAATCCTCAAGCCATCGACCGTCTTTATGAAGTGAAAGGGCGCCCTCAGGATAGAGCGCTTCCGATTTTAGTTGCGAATCTAGATCAAGTGAAGTTTATTGCATCAGATCTCCCACAAGAGTTCTATCTCCTTGCAAAACAGTTTCTCCCTGGGCCTTTAACGATTGTGGTGAAAAAAAATCCCAACCTTTCTTCTGCAATTAGTGGGGGGAAAGAGACCATTGCGATCCGTTTTTCCTCTGATCCCGTTGCACAAAGGCTTACGGAAATGACAGGATGCCCTTTGGCTGTTCCCTCAGCAAATATTTCTGGAAAGCCTAGCCCCACAAAGGCCAGTCATGTTCTTGAGGATTTTAATGGACACATCAATGGAATTTTAGATGGTGGAGAAACAGAGTATGGGATGGAGTCCACTGTCATTTCCTTAGAAAACCCCACTAAACCTGTTATCGTGCGGTTGGGGGTCATTTCTCCTCGCATTCTTGAGAAAAGTTTAAACTGCTCCATTCAAATTCACCCCTTAGCACTCCTCCAACAGGGGAACTCCTCTCCTCATAAAATACGGTCAGCTGTACGTCTTTTTTCCTCTTGGGATGAGATGAAAATCTATCTCAAACTGAGTTGTCCCGGTAAACGCTTGGTCATGAGCTTAGATACATTTCCTTTAAGTGACTGTGACCACTTCAAGTTAAGCTCCAAAAATCTTTATGATGGGCTGCGCTTAGCAGATCGAGAAGGGTACGCAGAAGTTCTTGTTCACTGCTCACCAGCTGTGAAACAGCATGAACTTTTATTAAATCGTTTAAAGCAAATCGCCCGCACCTAATTCCATGAACCTATCCCATTCATTAATGCTGGAATGAATTTTTAAACATCCTTTAAGGATTTAGTTCCTCTAAAATTTCGTCGAAAACCTTTTGAAGGGGGGCCTGTTTTTTATGGCCATAATGGGAAAAATCTGTAAGCAAATGCTGCAGGGAAGAGTTGGAATTATCCTCTTTGTAGTTATTAGCCGCATCGATCAAAGTCGTTTTCCCAACAAAGGGTGCTCCCCAAGGAGTGCTAAGAGCAAAATGCAAAAGTTGAGCCATCTCTTTGAGGTCTGCAACCGATGCCGCTTCCTTTGCATGGAGATCTAACTGCTGAATGAGCTTAGCGATTTTTTTTAGAAATACGGGATCATGAACGGTTCTTTCTTGATCGACTAATAATTTCCAGTTTTCATGAAAAGTGTGGAGATCTGCTTTAAGATTTTGAATCAATTCTTCCTTGTCAGACATAAATTACCTCATTTGACCTTCATTATAAATTGGAGATGCATATCCTGAAAATCAAATTTTGAAGGTGTGAGAGGTGTGGTGGGAGATATCATTCCACAGTTTAAGGGCCCGTTTTTGGTGTTCATAGCTTAGGATAGAGAGAGAAGCTGTACTGAGGATCAATCGACTTCCTGCTTGTAAGGGGAGTTCTAACCACTGGGAAGCGAGAGCACGTGAAATATGCCCACTTGAGAAGAGAGCAATGGTGCCGTCAAGAGATTCCAACTTTTTGATGAGACGATCAATACGTTTTTTCACGTCGCTTACAGATTCTCCACTCGGAGCGCCATGGGTAAAGATATTCCACGTAGGGTCCTTTTTATGAATCTCTGAGGATTGCATCCCTTCATAAGCGCCATAATCCCATTCTAAAAGCTCATCGAGGATCGTGGGCGTTAGGTTACAAAGAGAGCAAGTATCGAGAGCACGCTTTAAAGGACTTGAAAAAACATGAACAAATGGGATGTGCTGAAGGCGCTGACCTAAAAGGGAGGCTTGTTTTTTTCCCTTTTCAGTCAGAGGGATGTCCGTTAGGCCCGTATGCTTTCCATCCCGGGCCCACGCGGTTTCTCCGTGTCTAATAATATAGACTTCTCTCACTGCGCTTCTTGATAATCCTCAATGTCCATTTCAAAGTCATCCCAATCATTATCAAGAAGAATGGCTTCTGAGAATAATCCTTTAAGGGTATCCATCACACCCCCTCCAGAGTCGCCGGGGTTGATGACGTTTTCGAGCATATTCTGGAGGCCTTCTTTGCTGAAAATGTTGCGAAGGGTCTCTTGCATCACGATGTTCATGATTTGGTTGGTCGGAATGCCTCCTTCACTGCTGATATTCGTGAGTTCGATCCGCTCAATAGGTCTTAGTTTTCGGTTGGCCTGTCCACCCGTTTTATAAGCAAGTTCGATTTGGAGGTTAGTAATCACGAGTTTTTTAATGAGGACCGATGTGCTTTTCCCTTTGCTTTTTGCCTCTTTTTGCTCGGAAGCGGTATTTTTGCTCACATTATTCATGATCGTTGTCCAGTTTCCATTCTTGCTTTTGGGAGCATCGAATTCTAATCCAATGTAGACATCATCCAGGAGCATTTCATTGATCACGATGTTGTCATCAAAAAAGCGTGTTAGGGGAATATCTGCAGTGAAGGTATCGATGGAAAGAGCTCGTGGTGTTTTAGCATATCCCTTGGGGTTACCGACGTTTATGCGATCTATTCCGATCATGGAACTTGAAAAACGAATATCTGCAATGGAAACAGAAACACCTGCTGTTTTAGAAAGTTTGTGGGAGACAATAGTTGGAAGCATGTTCCAGACTAAAACGGCCACAAGGCATAGAACTACAATGATCCCAAAAATAATCATGAGCGCTTTCTTCATAACATCCTCGAAATAGACATTTTTCTTAATTTTTACTATTTCCGATTGAAGAATAATTGACTAGGTTTATTTGCTGAAATAGTTTCAAAAATTAAATGTTCCACGGATGGTTAAGCCATGCATTGCAATGAGACCGTCGTTGATCCAGGTCTCTTTTGCTTGATCTGCAGGGGCCCGCGTGGAGCGATAAATTTCTTGAAGATTTGTCCAGATGCTCATTTCATAGCCTAGAAAGAGTTCTAGTCGACACCAGGAGAATTTTTTTTGATAGGAAGGGCCTATCATGAGTTGCATGGAGAAAGACATGCGGTAGTCTTTGTAGCGGGCATCACGCACAGGGACGCTAGGATCATCACCCGGTTGTAGGATTGCGCTGGTCTCTTGTTTGGCATGATTGTGATAGTGGCCGACAACAAGGGCTGTAGAACATTTTCCTGTGACATAGAAGTCGTTTCCCCAAAACCAATCAAAGCTCGTTCCTCCTCGAAATCCAAAACCCCAGTAACGCCACTTGTTGTTGATCTGTGTATTATTTAGTTCCGCATCGAAGTACCGTACCTTCCATCCTTGATGCATCCAAACTCCTGTAACCCCTCCTGTAAGCCGTAGGCGCAAGTGGGGATTATCAAAAGGGTGAAAGACGCGATTGACGAGCAAATCGGCCATTTTCAGGTGGAGGTGAATGGTACTTGTAGCATAATCGATGGGGTTTAAGAAAATTTGGGGAAAAGTTCCTGTAATGTAGCGGTTTTCCTCAGCAGGAGGGCGTTTAGCATGGTCGTGTCCTTTAAAGTGAATATACGTCCATTCCCCAAGGACTTCCCAAAAATTAGGAGCGCGGTAGTAACCGAATGCGAAACGATAGCCGGGATCCCAATCATACTCTGCCCGTTCAAAATCTCCTTGAGCAAAAGAGTCTGTTGGTCCCCAAGCGGGTCTTTTCATGCGGATAGCGTAATCCAAGGCCCCTTCACTCAAAGTCCAATAGAGAAACTCTCCATTGATAATGAAGGCGGGTTTAGACTTATTAAATAAATCCAATTCTTGAGGGGGAGGGGGCGTTTGAGAGTCATTTGCAAAAAGGAGGATTGGGGCTAGTGCTAGAAAAGCAAAGGTTTTACGCATCATTATTTCCTTTACAAGTTTGACAGGTAAGAGAGGAGTGAGCCCTATGGCTGAGCTGAGACGAGATAAATTCCAGAACGCTTGCATTTTGCGATTCATTGGGAATAATCAGATCAGCAAAGGATTTGCTTGGAGCCACATACTTCAAAAACATGGGACGGACAGTGCTCAAGTATTGATCACGAATGTCTGCGAACTGGCGCCCCCGGTCTTTTTGATCTCTTTCGATACGGCGACAGAGGCAAATGTCCATAGCGACATCGACAAATACCGAAATGGCTTCAAAAATTGGATTTTCGGCTG
>JAKQGT010000177.1 GCA_029556005.1 Chlamydiota bacterium
TACGCTTATTATGCATCTGCTTTTCATGCTTTTCTTCGGGAGGATCGTCGATATATTTTTTGGAGTGAATGCATAAAAGATTTCGTCCCATGCTAAAGGGGATAGCTAGAGGATCTGAGGTCACGCGCGTTCCGGCTACAAAAATCAAATTTTCCCCAAATTTAGGGTGGGAGCGTTCTAAAAGGATGCTGATGGCTTGAGGATCGGCTTCGATTTGATGATTCGCAAAGAGGATGACATTTTCCTTATTTTCTAGATAGTGCTCGATCAGATCGAGCTCTTTGCTCCCCCGTAAAGTCGAACGGGGAAGATCGACTAAGGGGCGCAAAAAGTCTAAACCAAATCCGTAGTAATCGAAAGGAGAGCGCACTTTTTCATGATAGGGTTCAAAT
This sequence comes from Chlamydiota bacterium, assembly GCA_029556005.1. Classification (GTDB taxonomy): domain Bacteria; phylum Chlamydiota; class Chlamydiia; order Chlamydiales; family Simkaniaceae; genus JAAKFF01. The sequence continues at coordinate 393 of JAKQGT010000177.1, forward strand.
TTGAAAGGGTTTTTAAATTGCTCTTGTATGAGGTCAATAAATAGGCTGAAGATGTGAATATAATCTTCCGGATCCTCTCCATGATCGACGATCACCTGCTGATAGCTCTCTAAAAATCCCTGGAGAATGTGCGCATACTTATCGGGGACGTTTTTGCAGGATGCAAAAGCCTCAATTTTTTTTAGCAAAGCGCTAAATTTACCATTCGATTTTTTGTCCATCAGCTAATGAGTAAAACTCAAATCCATTCAAATGCAGTTCATCATTAGATTTAAATGCAATCTCCCCTTTGAGTTTTTTGGCTATGCGTTCATAATTTTCTTTATCTCTCTTCGAAAGGTAATCATGCATTTGGGGATGGATGACGAGTTCGATATTGATCTCGTTATTGAGAGCCATGAGCTTTGTTAAAGCCCTTTCAATCTCAATCGATGTACTTTCAAAGTTTTTAATGATCCCTTTGCCGCTGCAATAAGGGCAGTGTGTGAAGAGGGTTTGAATCAGAGACTCCCGTGTTCTTTGGCGGGTCATCTCGACTAAGCCGAACTCACTCATCCCAAGAATCGTGCATTTTGCAGAGTCCTCTTTCATCGCTTCTTTAAGGGTATCTAACACACGTCTTTGGTTACGTCTTGCCCGCATATCAATAAAGTCACAGATCACTAGCCCCCCAATATTACGGATTCTCAGTTGGCGTGCAATTTCCTCTGCAGCTTCCATGTTAATGCGCACGAGGGTCTCTTCCACATCGATTCCCTCTTTAGAGGTCGTGCTGCGTCCTGAGTTGACATCAATCGTATACATTGCTTCTGTACGGTCGAAATAGAGGTAGCCCCCACTTTGTAGCCAAATCTTTCTGCGCAAACACCGTTCAATTTCGTTTTCGACAGCAAACCGATCAAACATCGGAATTTTATCGCGATAATATTCCAAGCGCATTTCATGGTCACCACGATAACGGCGATAAAGTTGGCGGCAGTATTGAAAGGTTTTATAGTCATCAACCAGCATGCGCGCATACTGTTTATTCACTGCTTTCAGAACAGATTTTTTTACAAGATCGGATTCGCGGTAAAGGCACACAGGATCTTCACTATTATGGAAATCTTCCATAATACGTTCCCAGGTTTTTAGAAGCTCTGTCGCTTCCGCTATGAGAGCATCGGTCGAAGCGTTGGTGCTAGCTGTCCGACAGATGAGCCCCATCTTTTTGGGCATTTCAAAGGCGCGGATAACTTTTTTGAGGCGTTCCCTCTCTGAGCGGTCAGTAATTTTCCTTGAGACGCCTCGATGAGGGGTGTTGGGGAGAAGGACTAAATAACGCCCGGGGATCGTAATGTTGGAGGTGAGGCGCGCCCCTTTTGTCCCAATCGGCTCTTTGACCACTTGAACTAGGACGGGATGGCCGATTTCCATGAATTTGGAGATATCCGCATCTTTTACCTCACGGGTCTTAATCGAGCTGATGTCATAATCCCATTCAAACTCCATATCGAACATTTCTTGGAATTTTTGTGTGTTCTCAACAATGTCACTGATGTGGATAAAACCGTTTTCTCCCTCGTTGATGTCAATGAAAGCAGACTGGATGTTATGCAGGATATTAATCACTTCTCCCCGGTAGATATTCCCGGTGAGCTGCTGGTTTGCCTTTCTCTCGACGATCAGGTCTTGGAGTTTTCCAAATTTTAAAATCGCACATCTCTTTTCTTTCGACGATACATTTAGTAGTATTTCTTTCATCGGTTTCACCAGAGTGGATGTGTTAGGTGGCTCTAATACAGAAAGGTGTTAGAACTACCAGGGTTAACTGTAAACATCCGCTTCAAAAAGAGATAAGTTTCTTCTTGAAACGGACCCATTAAAGCTCAATCTTATATGAAATAGAGAACTTTTGCTAGTGAAAAGTATCTCTATGAACCTACTCGGTTTATAATGCTACTGAGTCAATTGTAATTTGATTTTGTCTAAGAAAGAGCCTTGAATCAAGCTAATGGCTCCTATGACCCCTTGTTTTAAGGCTTCTGGGGAAGCATCTCCATGACACTTCATGATGATCCCATCCATGCCACATAAAATGGCTCCAGGGTACTCTGCTGAGTAGAGTTCTTTTTCTAAGCGTTTCAAAAGAGGTTTTGAAAAGGGGAGGATGCTTTGATTTTGATGCATGGTATCCAAAATAAAGGAAGAGATTCCCTCAGCGGTTTTTAGGAAAACATTCCCTGTAAACCCATCTGTGACCAGGACGTTAATAGCACCAGAGAAAACCTCTTTTCCTTCAACGTTTCCCACAAAAGAGGGGGTTTTTTGAAGAAGCTGATAGGTTTCTCTGAGTTCTGCACGTCCCTTTTTTTCCTCTGTTCCAATATTGAGTAAGCCCACAGTGGGATTTTGGATTCCCCGACTTTTTTGGTAAGCCAGACCCATTTGGGCAAACTGTACTAAGTGTTCGGGAGTGCAGTGGATGTTTGCTCCTACATCAATCACTGCGATGGGTCTTTTTTTGGTGGGGAGTAGGGTAATGAGAGCGGCTCTTGATATCCCTTTAAGCATCGGGAGGTGCATTTTAGCACTAGCAATAAGGGCTCCGGTATTTCCGGTCGAGACAAGAGCATCGATTTTCTTCTCTTTGAGTAGGCGCATTCCCAAACACATGGAAGCATCTTTTTTTCGACGGACTGCGTGGAGAGGGTCGTCATCCATGTAAATGACTTCTTCAGTTTCAAGAAGTTGAAGTTGTTCTTCACTGAGGTCTTTTGCAATGCGAAAAGCTTTAAGATGGGGAAAAATATCTGGGCTTGCGAAAACAACAAGATGGAAGGAATCTTCGATCTCTTTGTAGAGGCCACTAAGAGTTGCAAGGAGGTGTTCTGAGGAGCTTTGGTCACCCCCCAGAAGGTCTATCCCTAATGTAGGGACCCTACTCTTGCTCTTCTGAAATGACCGAGCGTCCTCCATAGAATCCACAGAATGGACACATTCTATGGGGGAGGCGCATTTTTCCGCAGTTTGAACAACTTGAGACATGCTTCTCTTTTTTTGCGTGATGGGATCTCTTACTATTCTTGCGTGCGTTTGAGTGTCGGTTACGTGGAACTGCCACTTTAATTCTCCTTTAGGTCTGCAAAAGGAAATTGTTGATTCCCTTCAGATAAATAGTTTTTAATTTTTTCCCGTTCTGGGCAATTTTCCCCACATTCTACATAAGTGGGGACTTCTAGTAAAATACCTTCTCTAAGTGGAGGGGTATAATCATAAATTTGCCCCCTAATGTTGCTCAACTCTTCTGTGTGATATAGGGGGTTAATTTTCAAGGGGACCGTCACTTTTTGGTTGCAGATAGAGCAAGGGATCAAGGCCTCTGTTTCAATTTTTAATTGGACAATGAGATGACTTTCAGCAATATAAGCTTGCCCTTCAATATGAACAGGAGCACGGAACTGAAGGTCTTCTTCATCAACATCAATAAAATCAGGGGTTAGATTTTCTCGAATCTTCTCTGTTTTTTCATCGGATAGACGGTCAATGTAAATTTTGAGCTGAGTTTCCATAGGGGATAATTGTAATGGGATCTTCCTTAAAATTCAATGCAGTGAAATGAACCTATCCAGTATTTAAGACATTTTTTTATTCCACGCTTTTTGGCATCTTTTCCATTTTCATTTTGACCTCTTGTCTCATGGACAATGTGATCAAAATGAAAATGGAAAATCTGTTCAAAAATCAAAGAAATCAAATAAATCCTTAAATACTGGATAGGTTCATATGTGCACACCAGGGCTTCATAAAATTAAAATTTTTAGTAAGATGTTTTTCCTGAAATTTTTGCGGAGAATCTTATGGCAATTTCAACTCTAAAATATTTGGCTCCAGAACCCGCACGTCAAATGGGATATTGTATGTACTCCCTCTATAAGGCAGAGGCATGGTCAATGGAAAACGAACAATTTGCTGCGAGTGCTAAAACCCTTGCAGTGGCCTCTTTTCGCATAGCTCTAGCAGCCTTAGCTTTTGTAGCTCTGCGGAAATATCACTACAACCCTGCCCCAACAAGTGTTGTGGGGGCGATGATTTCTATTCCAGCCACCTTGCTGGGATGGGGAAGTCAACTTCTCTGTGATGGAGCACGCACTGTTTATCAAAACGTGATTGCTAAATCCTTTAAAGAAGCGGGAAAAGGGCTTGGGATATTCACAATAGGGTATTTGATGTTGGAATATCACAACTTAGAACAGATTCGCGATCGATTCTCAGGCGTTGGAGATAGCGCCCTAACCCAGATATTAAAAATCGACTACTAATCTCGAATTTGCGTTAAGTGATTAGCTCTAAAATGGCGCGAGCCGATTCGAGACTCGCATCTTTTTCTCCAAGAACCTTTTTCAGGTGGTGACAATTTTCAATGCAGGCCCGTCTTTTATATTCGCTAAGCAAAAACTCAATACCCTTTTGATAGAGGGCTTCTTCTGTGAGGTGGGGGCCGAAGAGCTCAGGGAAAATTTCCTGTTTTGCGATGATGTTGGGCAAAGCAAAATAGGGAAGGTTAATTCTTAACAGGCTTTGAGCAATAAAGACATCAAGAGGGCGGATGGCAAAATTGACAATGGTTGGGATTTGATGGAGGGCGAGTTCCAAAGTGACTGTACCTGATGTGGCAAGAGCCATATGGGAGGCACGCATCAGCTCATAAGAATGGGAGGAATCGATGATTAAGCCATCTAGTAAAGGTTTGAATTTTTGATCGGAGCAACTAACAGCAATGAGAAGGTCTGGATTTTCTTTTTGCAATCTTTTAGCAACTCTAAGCTGCATAGGAAAATTGCGCTCAATCTCTTTTTGACGACTTCCGGGAAAGAGAGAGAGGATTTGCTGTTTATCTGAGATCCCATAAATTTTTCGCCAATACTGATCATATTCGTGGGAATGGATACGGGAGATTAGAGGGTGGCCTACATAAGAGACATGGAGGTTTTTTCGGGAGAAAATTTCCGGCTCAAAGGGGAGGATCGTAAGAAGTCTATCGAGAGACCGTTCCATTTTGGGGATTCTTCGTTTTCCCCAAGCCCACACAGAAGGACAAATATAATGGATACGCTTAGCTTCCGATTTTTTATGATATAAAGCCTGTGCGAGTCGCAAGTTAAACCCCGGATAGTCAATAGAGACAACCCCCTTAGGTTGACTTTTTAGGATTTCTTTTTTGATCGCTTTAAAATGGCGCATGAGTTTAGGAAGAGAGGAGATCACATCCACAAAACCCATCACTTCGAATTCTTCCATGGGCATAAATAGGTCCATCCCCAGGGCTCGCATTTTGGGACCTCCGACCCCCTTTATTTTTAGGTGGGGATTGAGTTCATAAAGAGCCTTTAAGAGTTTTTCCCCGTGCAGATCTCCACTGACCTCTCCAGCAAACACAAAAAGATCATAGGTCATGCCAGTAGCCTCGCTTTTAAATAGTCTACTCCATTTTGGAAAGTATCCGGTCCTGTCCCATGTCCCTGGAAACCGATTGAAGGAGAGATAATGAGTTCAATCGGAGGAGAGCGAATTTTTGCTTCCTGAGCCGCTTTGGCAAGTTTTTGAATGAGAGAAAAGGTATGTTCTGTTCCCACACGCGTATCCAAGTTTCCAATATAAAAGCGGAGGGTGCGATCGCAAAGCTTTGCCGAGAGATGTTCTAAGTTGAGGCTTTCTTCACAAGTGCCTTGAAATTCTTTTGCATAACTCAGTTTTGTTAAGGGTGCAAATCCTAAAATGTAAGAGATTTCTGGACAGATAGCCGCTACATGGCACGCAATAAAAGCTCCCCGGGAAAGTCCCGCAATGGCGAGTTTACCCGGTACAAAATAGGGGGTTAAAAAGGTGATAGCCTCTTTTACACATCCTACAAAGCGAGGGATGACAGCTTCTCCTTGAGCCATTTTTTCTGCCCAAACGCGGATGGCATTTTCAGGAGGGAGATTGTCCTCATGCCCCGGAATTGTCATGGAAAAGATCCGTATCGGGCTCTCCTTTAAGAATTGTACAGGTTGGTTAAAGGGATCTCTTTGCAAACTATCCTCCCCCGAGAGTGCAAAATAAAACAGGGTAGGTTTGGGTCCTGCATCTAAAGAGGGCCCCACGTAATAGACACGGTTTCCAACGGGAGTTTCAAGAGTTTGC
>JAKQGT010000194.1 GCA_029556005.1 Chlamydiota bacterium
GAAGAAAAAAAACGGAGCCTGTACAACGGGATTTATGAATGCTCCACCATTTTAGGGATTCTCTTAGCTTCGGTTGGTGTCACTTGGCTGAGTATGCAAGGCTCTATTGAAACGACTTGGCGTTATCTCTATTGGATTGGAGGGGTGACAGCAGGATTTGGACTCTTGATGCGCCTTTTTACTAAAGAAGCCGAAGTTAAACCTCGAGAAAAACGGCGAATCCTCCCCTTTATATGGGAACACCGTATTCCTTTCCTCATCATCGCACTCACTTCAGGGTTTTCTTATGCCAACTACTATATGGTCACCTCCCTTTTGAATGGTTATCTCCCTCTAGTCAGCTCGATTACAAAAGCAGAAGCGCTGCAAGCAAACTCTCTTATTTTAGGGCTCGATTTTCTCTTACTCCCTTTAGGAGGCCTTTTAGCTCTCCGTTTCCCCAAAGAAAAATTGATGGTTCTCTTCGCTGCTTTGATTGGAGTTTTAGCTATTCCCCTTTATACAGCCTTACCTACAGCAACCCTTTTTACTATCACAGGGATCCGCATGATCTTTGTGATCTTAGGGGTAGGGTTTTCTGTCTTACTCACTCCCTACTATCAAGACTTAATCCCTCATGAAAATCGTTACACCCTTATCTCTTTAGGAAATGCTGTAGGATCCCAACTCTTGGGAACGAGTGCGTGTTCTATGGGATTTTATCTCTTCAAACAAACAGGATGGGCTGGTGCTCCCGCCCTCTATTTGATGGCAACTAGCCTGCTTGCGCTAGCAACCCTGCGACTAGCTTTTTCTTGGGCTAGCGCAAAGAAAGTCGCTTAGAGGATGTTTAACTATTGCTTTCAGCATTGAAAAGAGAGATTTTTTCCTAGAGGATCTATTTGGAGACTGGAGCAAACTTAGGAAAGTTTGTGTATACTCAAACAACTTCCCTAGGGGAATAGATCCTTTTCATTAATGCTGGAATGAATTTTTAAACACCCTCTTAAGCTTTTCAAGACCGTGTTCTTGGATAAGAGTTTCTAAGGGAGGGAGGAGAGGACTAGGGAGCTGATCCCAATCAAACCATTCCCATCCCTCACATTTATGGGGCTCTAAACAGGAAGGTTCTCCCTCGAAATCGGTAATAAATACATAGAGGGTGATATAGTGATGCTCTGCAATCAGATCATTGGTATAGGGACCACGAATAAAAGACTTCGCAATGAGGCCGGTTTCTTCTAGAAGCTCACGAGCAGCTCCTGTTTCTACAGACTCCCCATGTTCTAAATGCCCCCCGGGAGTTGCCCAGGTAGCAGCCCCATGGGAGCCCTTCCGTTTTCCCAAAAGGATCTTCCCTTCTTTTAAGACCATGGAAGAGATGCCCACCTTAGGGCGCATTTTTATCGCTGCTTCCAACGCAAAAAGAGTCCATTAAGAGAAGAAGCCATTATAAGCTTTAAAGCCGCTGAGGGAAGAAAGGGGACAACCCCAACCATTAGGCTTTGTTCAAAACTTAAAATCCGCATCAACCCTAAGACCCCTAAAGTATAAATGATACACAGTCCTGTAAAATGGCTGAGAAGGACCCACCAAAGACGAGGTCTTGCACGCCACTCAATCATTTTTCCACTCACATATGCTGCAATCGGAAAGGCAACAAGATATCCCGCTGAAGGGAGGAGCCACCAAAAGGCCTGACGTGTTCCTTCTGCAAGAACAGGAAGCCCAAGACAAGCCAGCCCTAAATAAAGTAGGGTTGACCCTAGCGCTCTATTTCCCCCTTGCATCATCGCAAGAATAAAAATCCCCAATGTTTGCATCGTTAAAGGAACGGGGTAAAGAGGAATCGTAATTTGGGAGCAAGCTGCAAGGAATAAACTTCCCATCACAACCTGCAAAGCAGTCCAAGCACGTGACTTGGTTTTGTCCGAAACAATCGGAGTGGTTTCTACATATACTTGCATAGGATGACCTCCCAAAAAGGGTTTTATACTCAAACAATTTCAAAAGTTGGAATTATTCGCAACTTTTCCTACAAGATCATAAAGAGCTACATCAGTAATTTTTACAGGATACCTTTTCCCAAAGGCTTCCACTTGCGAGACATCATTGATGATCACTTCTCCATCAATATCGGGACACTGACCTTTATGACGTCCTTTCATTAAATAGGGAGAATCGGGGTGATAACCTTCAACTACAACCTCTAAAGTCTTCCCAATTTTTTTCCTTAGTAAACGTTTTACCACCTGCTGTTGCGCTTTAACAAGGCGTTTATGTCGCCTCGCTTTGACTTCAGCTGAAATTTGATGGGGAAGATTTGCCGCAAAGCTTCCAGGTTCTTGAGAGTATTCAAAAATACCCACATTATCAATGGGATAGTCTTTGATAAAAGCCAGGAGCTCCTCAAACTGTGCTTCTGTCTCTCCAGGGAACCCTACGATCATGCTAGTCCTTATGGTGATGTCGGGAATTTCAAGTCGCAAAAGTTCTAAAGTATAAATGATCTCTTCTCTTGAAGTGGCACGGTGCATTGCTTTGAGAACCTCATTGTTCACATGTTGAATCGGCATGTCGAGATAAGGACAAATGCGTGGATCACTTTTCATGAGCTGAATTAACGGAGGGGTAATTTCATCAGGATAGAGATATAACAAACGGATCCAAAAGTCTCCCTCTTCTTGAAGAAGCGTTTCCAAAAGTTTAATGAGTCCCTCTGATCGCTTATAACCGAGATCCTTTCCCCAATCTCCCAGATCTTGAGCAATGAGAATAATTTCAAACACCCCTTGAGCACGCAAAGCGCGAAACTCTTTCACCACTTGCTCAATAGACTTACTTTTTAAAGGACCTTTAATCTGAGGAATAATGCAATAAGCACACCGTTTTTTACACCCTTCAGCAATTTTTAAATAGGCATAGTTAGAGGGAGTCGAAACTTGACGGGGGACCTCTCCTGCCTGAAGGTAGCTCCGTGCAGAAGTGATGAGGCTCCCCCCTTTTGTGGATTGGATCGCCTGTAAAATATGGGTCACATCACCAGAACCTAGTAAATAATCTATATTGGGAAAATGCTTTTTGATCTCGTGATCATAGGTTTGAACCATGCACCCAGTAACGACAATTTTTGCACCTTTTTTGCGGTGATCAAACATCATTCCAATGGTATCTAAAGACTCTTTTCTAGCGGCTTCTAAAAAACCACACGTATTCACTACAATAAAATCCGCATCCTCTAATGTTTGTGCTACCTCATACCCCGCTTTTAAAAGGATTCCCAACATCACTTCCGTATCTACTCGGTTACGAGGACATCCTAAGCTCACAAAATAGAGCTTGTTACCTCCATGAGAGAACTGCAAAGAGTGATCCTCTTCTTGAGGGGTAGGGGTCTGATGATCAGGATATAGCTTCAACATAGGGAACTAGAATAGCCTCTAGGGATCATTTATTTCAAACCCCATGCACCTATCCCGAATTAAAGGTTTATTTGATTTCTTGGATTTTTGAGTATACAAGATCACTTCTTGACTAGAATAAAAAACTTTCAATAAACAAAAAATAGGTAGCAACTTGAGTTTGAGAATATCTCGGTTATAAAAAATTATGAGGGTTTGTTTTCAGTGATTCTTCCTCTTATCTTTGGAACTGTAGCCCTCCTTCTTCTCTTCATCAAGCTCCCGGGAGTGGCTCAATTTTTTCATACTTTTCCTTGTAACTGCTGCCTAGATGCCATCCCTTATTTTGCACTATTAGGCGCAGGCTACTTCTCAGGATTTCTTGCCATTATTATTTTTTTTAGATCCCTTCCCCATCTATCTTTAAAAGTTTGTGGGCTCGTTTGGGCGATAGGTCTTGGGAGTGTTTTGATATGGCTAAGCCCCGGATGGTGTCTACTTTGCCTTGGGGCTCATCTATGTCATATCCTGCTATGGGCAACGTGGAGAGCAGGCCCAGAAAAGTTTATGATCCCTCTAGCAACCAAAATAACACTGACTGCGATTTCCACATTCGTCATGATGGGGGTGTTTACTCTATCCAACCTCTTTCTAAAAAAATAGATCACACCGAGAGAGACCTAAGAGAAAGATAAAGACTCAAAGTAATTGGTCAAATAATCGGGATCTAATTCAATTTTTAATTGAATCAATTCATGTAACAAATTCAACAAATCGAGATCATTCGGATAATCCTCAAGCGCTTTTCTGACGAACTGCTCGGCTTCTTGGATCTTTTGAAGCTTCATTTCTTTCGAGGTGAATCGAGAGATTTCAATCTTATAAGCGAGGGCTTGACTGTAGGCATTGTTGGGATTGTTTAGCTCCTCTTGCTGATGCACTTGAGGAAAAGAAATTTTCTCTTCAAATGCTCTTGGTGAATCAAAAGCTATGACATTTGGGGTCAGGGTTTCTGCTATCTTTTCAGCAGTCAGGTAGGGAACCTTTTCTTCTTCAGTACGCTTACGTTTTCCTATACGTGGAAGTTCTAGTTCAGTTGTTTGTGCAGGAGTTTTTGAACCGAATGATACAGGAGTACCCATACTTTTCCCCTATTTTTAACAAGTTTAAGTATGACGGACTGTGCTTTTTTTATTCACCAAAAAAAGGAATAACTACTTCTCTTAAGAGCTTAAGGCACTGAGATCTTCTGCAACTTTCTGCTGATTTTCTGGAGTGGGGTTATCTACAAATGCTTGATAATGAGCGTTGAGTTCAACTTCTTTTTTTTGCTTCCCCTCAGAAATGGCTACGCAAGCTGTTTCATTCATGACATTGAGAGCCTTATCCATCACATCTTGCAGTTTAGCTTTTTTATGAGCTTCTACATCAGGCTTGGTGTATTCCTGAAAGGCTTTTTGAAAGAGTTTAAGCCCTTCATTGTAGTCTTTCTTGTAGCGTTCTAACTCTTCAGGAGAGGGCTGAGGTTGTCCCCCTTGGACTCCACTAACTTCCGATGACATTGCTAAACTCCATGTTTTTGCTTCCTATATTTTTATTTAATGGATAAAATACTTTTTAGTCCAATTGATACAAGGGTTTGCAAATGCATAAAAGGTCTTTAGGGATAACCATATTATTAGTTCTTAGCTCTTTTCTCTCAGCTCAAGAAAAAGCACCTCCTCAAAAATTACTCTCTTCCCCTCCCCCTATTTCAACAGTCGATGAGCAATTAGGGCAAGCTCAAGCGGAATTTGAAATGGCAAAAAAAATGTTCAACCCTTGGTATGCAGGACCTTTATTGACTCCTTCCGCTCACAATGTGCCGAAAGGAATGTTTGTTGTTCAGCCTTATCTATTTGTACAAAACACCTATGCCACTTTTGATGAACACCGCCACTCCAAAAATATTCCCGATATTTGGACAGTCCAACCCTTAATGCTTTTCCAAATGGGATGGCTGACTTGGCTCGATTTTACTGTGACAGGGCAAGGTTATTATAGAACGCAATCGGGAAAAGATACTTTTTATTGGGGGGATACCTCTTTTCAGTGGGGAATTCAGCTCATGCAAGAACAGCCTTATAAGCCTGCTATCCGTTTTACCTTCACAGAATCCGTTCCTACAGGCAGATATGAAAAACTCAACCCCGCTAAAAATGGAATAGATGCCACAGGATCAGGAGCTTATACAACTAACTTTTCTCTGAACATTTCAAAAGTAATCTGGTGGGTTTCTACTCATCCCTTTGCTTTTAGAGCTTCGTTTAACTACTCCTTCCCGAGCGCTTTAGTGAGAGTTCAAGAGTTTAATGCTTATGGTGGAGGAAAAGGTACACACGGAAGGGTCAGACCCGGCAATGCCATTGCCATTGATACCTCTGTGGAGCTTAGCTTTACCCAAAAATGGGTATTTGCCCTCGATCTCGTCTATACCTATCAAAACCATTCAACTTTTTCGGGACATAAAGGCCGTACTCTGACAGGACAAACTGCCTCTGTTGGGGGTCCTTCTAGTGATTCACTGAGTGCAGCCCCTGCTTTAGAGTATAACCCTTCGGATTCTATGGGATTCTTAGCAGGTGTGTGGTTTACAATCACGGGACGTAATTCCTCTGATTTTATCTCAGGGGTTCTCACGATGTACTACGCTTGGTAAAGGTGCGAAGCGCATAGGTGGTATTTAGGGGTTAAATATTTCTGACAGAAAGTTTTCTGTGGCCTGAAAGGCTCGCTTTTCTGCTACGGGATTGTAGATAGTCCCCATTGAAGGGTCATTGGCCTCAGGATTCGTAAAGGCATGTTGCGTTCTTCCATACACATGAACTTGCCAATCAATACCCTTTTCTGTCATCTCCTTCTCAAAGGCAAGAACCTGTTCTGGAGGGACCATCGGATCGTCATGCCCATGTAAAACAAGCACTTTTGCGTGAACCTTTTCTTTTTTCGAATGTTCAGGTGCAGTTAAGCGACCATGTAAGCTAACCACTCCTTTAAGAAGAGCTCCGCTACGTGCTAAATCGAGAGCACATAATCCTCCAAAACAAAAACCGATCGCAGCCATTTTTTGTCCATCCACAGCAGCATGATGTTGCGCCGTTTTTAAGGCGACTTGCATGCGATCTAGTAAATACTTGCGATCTTTGATAAAGGGTTCCATCAGTTTCGAGTTCTCTTCAACCGATCGTCCCAAAACACCTTTCCCATAAAGATCCACAGCAATCCCCACATATCCCAATTGCGCAAGCCATTTGGCTTTGTCCAAAACAAACTCATCTCTTCCACTCCAGGCGTGAAAAATCAAAACTCCAGGACGTTTTTCATGAGTTTTCTCCCATGCAATAAAAGCTTCTAAGGAGCTCCCGGCATGTTTGTATTCTAGTACCTCTGTTTTCATAGGAACCTCACTTCATTCACCAAAATTCCTATCGTAACAAAATTCCTTTAATATATAGCTAAATTTATTTAAAATGGGGATGATTTATGTGGATCTTTCTGTTGTCCTTCGACTTCTTAAAATCTCTCCTTGTCCAATGGAAAATGTTTTCGATTTTAAGAAGCCAAAATCCATCAAAAATATCTCACATAAATCATCCCCATTTTAAATAAATTTAGCTATATACTCAAAAAATTGAGGAGATTGATGATGAAAAAACTGATACCTCTACTTTTTTGCATCGCTGCAACTCTTTATGCAAAAGAGCAGCATCCCATCACAAAAGTCAATGCCTGGTTCAAAGAGGAACAAACACGGACAACGGGAACCTTTCACAAATTTGCAACCCTAGCAACTGTCTCTAGGGATGGACACCCTCATACACGGATGATCGAGCTTGTGGGTTTAAACCCTCAGCAAGGGGGACTTTTTTTCACCCATAAAAATTCAGAAAAAGTGAAGCATCTCGAGCATAGTTCTCATGCTGCCTTAAATATTTGGCTCCCCCAAACCCATAGACAGATCTCCATCGATGGGGTGGTTTCTCAGATTTCTGAAGCTGAAGCAGAAAAATCCTGGAACCGTATGCCTCGCTTTATGAAAATCACCTTTATGGCCTCTACTCACCAGGGAGAAATTTCCTCTAATGAAGTTTTAGAAGAGAGAAAAAAACAACTCGAAGAACTCTACCCTAAAGAAATCCCCATGCCTGGTACATTTGTGGGATATCGGATCCTCCCCCAAAAAGTGATTTTTTATGAAATTCAATCGAAAAGTTTTCCTATTAAACATATCGCACTGATTGGATCCGATGATTGGTCAATCTGTCAGGTTGAACCTTGATCGTGCTGTTTTTGAAACTTTTCTAGAATCTCATTGCCATCTTTTACCGCACGATTTAAGGCTTCTTGAGCTGTAGATTCTCCTCTAAAAGCTCTTTCCAAGTTATCCATAATGACTTCACGAACGTCAATGTAGTTTCCAAAACGTACCCCATAAGAATTCTCTGAAGGATGCCCTTGCATGACTTCTAAAACGGCAATTTCCGCTGCTGGATGGTTCTTATAAAACCCTTTTTTCTTCGTGAGATAGTAAGCGGCATCCGTAATGGGTAGATAGCCCGTTTCCTGATGCCAGTAGGCTTGTACTTCGGTAGTAGAGAGATACTCAAAGAACTGCACAATCCCCCGATACTCTTCATCACTAAACCCTTGCATCACCCAAAAGGAAGCTCCACCGATATTGAGGGTATGAGGCTTTTCTGTTAAGTGGGGCCAATAGGGCATAAAACCAACTCCAACATTAAAAGAGCTCTTTCTTTGAATCAGGGGAAGGCGGTTGGCTCCTTGCAAAAGAATTGCACACTCTCCTCCTGCAAAGCGCCGTTCGGGTTCTTCCGTGAATCGGCCGCTATAAGAAAAGATCCCCGATTCTTGCCACTCCACCAATTTTGATAGGTGAAAAACTTGAGGATCTTGATTAAAGATAAGACGCGCCTCTAATCCCCCAAATCCATTAGAGTGGGAGCCAAAAGGGAGGTCATGCCAGGAGCAAAGGTGTTCCAAATGGTACGCTGCAGGCCAAGCTGTCGTAAATCCTTTATACCCTTTTTGCGTCAGTTTTTTACCCATAAATTCGAGTTCAGGCCAAGTCTTAGGAGCGTGCTCAGGGTCAAGTCCTGCTTCTTTAAAAGCCTCTTTATTATAAAATAAGATCCCTGTTGAGGCATTCCAAGGAAGAGAAAGCATTTTTCCATTAGGTGCTGAGTAAAATTTGCGCACAGAATCGATATAAACATCGGGATCAAACCGGCGGTGGTACTTTGACATCAGCTCTTCAACGGGAACATAGCAATCCTCCTGTAACATCATCGTGAGTGTCGCTACTTCATAGACCTGGAGGATATGGGGACGATTTCCTTCTCTGATTGAGTCCACTCCTTGCTCATAGACCTCAGCGTAATTTCCTTTTCTTATGGGAACAATGCGATAGGTTCCCGAGTGGTGGTTGAAATCCTCAATAATTTCGCAGAATTTTTCTTCTAAGAAGCCATCAAAAGCATGCCAAAGCACGATATCCCGCGCCGATAAACAGGTACTCCATACCAATGAAATAATCACAATAAAAGTCTTCATGCCAAAGAGAATAACATGTTTTTGAAATTTTGGCATTACGAATAATTATGCAATCCGTATAGTGAGGCTTGGAAGCAAAACTTCGCTTCTTGCATCGAAGTTGAGACCAATGACTTTTGCAAGGGTCTCAAGTTGGTAAATAAATTATTGAGTTGGGTTTTACTATTACTACGATCATACTACTTACAGGGGCACGCTCTCTTTTTACTTTAGATTTAGCAAGACGGTTTCACGAAGAGGGACATACCGTTTATGCTGCAGAGACCTCGCACTTTCATGTTTGCCGTTTTTCAAACGCGATCTCAAAACATTTTATTATCCCGAGTCCCCGTTTCCAATCGGAAAGATTTCTGAATGCTTTAGTAAAAATTGCTGAAGACGAACACGTGGATATGCTCATCCCTTCTTTTGAAGAAATTTTTTGCCTTTCTCGAGGAATTCATCGCTTCCCAAAGTCTTGTAAAGTTTTTTGCTCTTCTTATAGCACATTGGATAATCTCCATAACAAGTGGTATTTCAATCAAAAACTTGAGCAAATGGGTTTTCTTGCCCCCAAATCGATCCTGATCAACTCTCAAGAAGAGTTGGATACAATGCCCTTAAAGCCTCCTTACATTCTGAAACCTTGTTACTCTCGAGCCGCTCAACGCATCCTAAAAATTGCATCTGGCCCTCCTCCCAAACTGCACATAGACCCACGCAATCCTTTAGTCGCACAAGAATGGTTACATGGAAAAAAGTATTGTTCTTATAGTATTTCTCACCAGGGCAAGCTGACTTCTCATGTCACTTACCCAGTCGATTGTTCTCTCGATGGAAATGCCTGTCTCAATTTTGAAGCGATCTCTCATGATCCAATTCTCCTATGGGTCAAAGACTTTGTCCAAAAAGAGATGTTTACAGGTCAGATCGCCTTTGACTTTATTGAAGTAGAAGGTAAAGGGCTCTATTCCATTGAGTGCAATCCCAGAGGAACCAGCGGAATTCATCTTTATAAGAAAAACGATCACCTTCCTGACGCCTTTCTCAACCCAGATCAAGAGCTCATGTTTCCAAAAAATGGTTCAGCAAAACAGATTCTCTGGGGGATGACTCTCTACGGCTGGAGATCTGCTCAAACAGCAAAAGAATTTTTCCATTACCTAAAAAAATTCTTGAGCGTTCCCGATGTGATTTTCTCCTTTAAAGATCTGAAACCTTTTTTGTTTCAACCTATTCTTTTTTGTATTTATACTTTTAAAAGCCTGAAGCTTAAAGCCCGCCTTCCGACCATGTTTACCTTTGATATCGATTGGAATGGTCAAGCACTCACCGATCTCGATCAAATTCCTTGTGATGAATCTACTTAAACATAGTATTTCCTTTTTTTTCGAATCGGGCTAGGATAAGTTTATTGCAAGTTATCATTTGGAAAAGGTCTTATATGAAAAGAAAAGTCGTTAACCCTGATATCCAACAAAAAAAACATCAACAAGCTGTCGCCAAGGATCAAGAAAAAGATCTCAAACATGAGCTTCAAGAGGAACGCTCTGCTTTCCCTAAAAAAATTCCTAAAAAACGCCCTAAAACAGGCCATAAATAACGCTTTCTGATAGACTGTTTTTCCCAAAATGATCAGGAAAATTTTCATGACGTTATTGACATTAGCATCGATTGCTACCCCCATTCTTGAAGCCAAAGAGCAAGCAAAGGAAACCGTGGTCGTGGTTCTTTTAGGTCCCCCAGGTGCCGGCAAGGGAACACAAGCCACAATGCTCAGCAGTGCCCTTCACCTTCCCCATATTTCTACAGGCAATCTTTTACGCACACATGTTCAGCAAAAAACTTCCTTAGGAAGGGAAGCCAAAGCTTTTATGGACCAGGGGAAGCTTGTTCCTGACAAACTGATATTGGATATGCTCTTTG
This sequence comes from Chlamydiota bacterium, assembly GCA_029556005.1. Classification (GTDB taxonomy): domain Bacteria; phylum Chlamydiota; class Chlamydiia; order Chlamydiales; family Simkaniaceae; genus JAAKFF01. The sequence continues at coordinate 10,896 of JAKQGT010000194.1, forward strand.
ACCGCGTTTCTCAAGAAGACTGCCGCAAAGGATATATTCTGGATGGGTTTCCGCGAACACTCACTCAAGCCCAAGCTTACCATAACCGTCTCGGAAACAGCTCTCGTGTTGTTGCTCTCAACCTAGAGCTTTCAGATGATATGATTGTAGAAAGGCTTGCAGAGCGCCTTGTTTGTCATCAATGCAGCACCCCTTACCATACCAAATACTCCCCTCCCAAAGCTGAGGGAATTTGTGATCACTGTCAAGGAAAGCTCATCCAGCGGACCGATGATACAGAAGAGGTGATTCGTAAACGTCTTGCTGTCTATCACCACCAGACGGCCCCCTTGATCACCTATTATGCACAAGAGCAAAGCTTCCAAACGATTTCTTGTAATCAACCCATTGAAAATGTTTTGGAAGAAATCCTCGCCTGTCTTCGAGAAATCTACGAATCCATAACTAAAGAATAATATACTCAAATCATTTCAAATGAAGCGAATGTTGAAGGAGCCTTCTTGTTGAGTAGAAAATTTTTTCTATACTTTCTTATCTCACTGGTGATGACAACTGGCGTAATCATCTTCTCTTACTTCTTCTGTGACCGCCCGATTGCTGAATGGGTCTATCATCACCACATTGCTAAATGGACCTTTCTAAAAGGATTTTCCTACATTGCCACCGGAATCAAAACCCTAGCGGGTTTTATTCTTTGTTACTGTGGGATAAAAAGATTTTGGAAACCGTGGAATGGTTATGATCTTTTACTTTTGAGGACCAGTCTCAGTATTCTCATTGCAGAAGGGATTGATGAGGCATTTAAAGGTCTCTTTGGGCGCTTCTGGCCAACAACGTGGGTGAATGGAAACCTCTCTCTCATCAGTAATGGCTCTTATGGGTTCAACTTTTTCCACTTGGGAACCTCTTATCAATCGTTTCCTTCTGGCCATATGTCTATTGTTTTAGGAGGGTTAACAATGATTACCATCAAATTTCCCAAAACTTTTCTGATTTGTCTTGCCCTTGCCCTCCTTCAAATGATTGGGCTCATTGGGATGAACTATCACTTTCTGAGTGATACGATTGGAGGAGCCTATATCGGGATCCTGACCGCACTTTTCATGGTCCATCTTCAAAAAAATGCTCAATAACGATTTTATCTACCTTGAAGAGCGTCGCACTAAAAGTCGCAAAAAACTCTCTACCGCCCAACTCGTCAAGAGTGTAAACCGAGGCTACAGATAAAATATAATTATCTTCCCAGGTATTTTGGACATCGATATGGACTGAGCTATCACTTTTAATCTCCATGTGTTCATGCAAACTCGTCCATTCCCAGGGAAAACCTATTAACTCACCCGACCCGGTAATTAAACCTGTAGGACTAGAAAGAACAATTTCGTGGAGATCTCCTTTTAAATCTGAAACTTGTAAAAGCTCGAGAGTATCACCATCTAGTGCACTGATAAAACATTTATCGATAAAACGATTTTCTTCGGGAAGTAAGGTCCGTTTAAGGAAAAAAAGCCCATAATGTTCGGGTTCTTGATCTTCCGGCATCGTATATTTCATTTCCCCAATATAGTAATGCGTGGTTCCTTCCCCCCCCATTAGATAGAAAGGAAAGATACAAAGCAGAGTAAAGAGAATTTTTTTCATATTAAACTCCTAAATGAACTTTGAGCCTTACTTAATAAAGCTTGCGCTGTTTCACCTCCCAAAGAACGTACATAATAATGGGCTTTTTCTGCCAGATATTCTTCTTCCGAAAAGTCTCCATCTTGCTTTAACGCAAGACGTTTTCGTTTGAGGTAATCATAAAGAGTGATCGCAGCTGAGACAGAGAGATTATAGCTCTCTACCATTCCATACAGGGGAATAGAAAACAGGAAATCGCATCTCTTTTTTGCCTCTTCAGAAAGCCCTCTATGTTCATTCCCAAATAACAAGCAAAGAGGACGATCGACAGGAAGTTCCTCCAGCATCATCGTCCCTTCCACAGAAGCTCCAGCCAAATGAAATCCTCCCCTATTTTCTAAAAAATCGGAAAAAGTCTCATGGGAATGCAAATGGGTCCATTTTAGTGTTCCACGGGTCGTAGCTCTCCCTTGCCCTTTCTTCATTTCGGCTTGAATAAAGTGCATGTGACTCACCCCCAAAGCCTCTGCCGTGCGCACGATGGCCAGTCCATTATGCACATCATAAGGAGATTCGATGGCAACATGAACAGAGCGTATTCTCTTTGAAAGGACACTCTCTATGCGCTCCATCCGCTTCTCTGATAAATACGGTTTTAATGTTTGAATGATGTACTCAGGAGTATAGTGTTGCATGACTCTTCCTAAAAAAAAGGGCCTCCCTCCCATACTCTAAAGGGGTTTCAAACAAATCATGTTCCCCTAATTCTGATTGAATTTTTCCATTTTCTAAGACGACCCCGATCAAACTTCCCTTTCCCGCTGCATACCAAACCCTATCCTCTGTATCGGGATACTGGACACTCCGAAAACCCTCCTCTTTTAGGGCATAATAAATCCGCAACCTTTGCTCTTTATTTGCTGAAAATATTTCCTTAGGAATAGAATCGCTCCACTTCCCATCCGGTGGGTTTTCATAGAAAACAGCCTTATAAAGGAGAGGTTTTACATCCTTTACCCATTGCTTTGCATCTTCCTTTATTTGCGTGGAATGGAAGACTGCATGTTCCTCAAAAAATGAGACAAAAAAGTTTTCCGACTCTTTGATGAGTGCAATTTTTTTGTCGTAGAATTCCCGTAATTTTGTAGATTTTCCCTGTTTTTTCTCTTCAATTTCTCGAATCGCTTTTTGAACTTGTGAACGGATAAAATGAGAGGCATCGATAGGGATACGCCCTTCCGCTGGAAAAGAGAGTTTCATGTGGAGGAGAGCAACAAAATTCTTTGCCACTTCTTGAATAATCGTCAGTGCAATTTCCTGCACCTCTTTAAGCTCTGCCACTTCCAGCTTTAGATAGCGACTCTCCCGGTAAACACAGACGATAGGAGGTTCTAGTCCCTGTAAACATTCATACTGTTTCCTGACATGAGGAGGAATCACAAAATACGGATTTAAATGAAGCGAACTCATTGATCACTCTTTATCGAAAGGAATACACTAACATTTATTGGATTGAAAATATACTCAAACAATCAACGCATGCCACGATCGCGACATTCGATATCGCTAAAAGAAGCGCTTTGAAAAGCACTCGACTGTTGATGGGCATACCAACGCCCTTTCATTTGCAAATCCTCCCAAGCATAGTCAAGCGAGTCATGAAAACACTGTGTCATCCAGAGACAATTTTTGATCTTTTCGTAGGCTCTCTCGTAGCACTCAGCAAGGACGGGAATATACCCTTTTCTGATGCAGTAAGCATGAGAACGTCGCGACCAGTGTATTTGGAGAAAGTTCTTCCAAGGAGCCTTTTGATATTTGATGTAGTTTCCTCCTAAAAAAAAGACATCCCAATCTGAACCGACTTGTTGGAAAAAGGTAGAAATACTCTGTTTAAAACTCTCAAGATCTTCTGTGAATAGGCAATCATCTTCAAAAATAATCCCTCGCTCCCATCCCTGTTGCTTAATATAAGAAAGCGCATCTAAATGGCTAATAATACAGCCTTTAATTCCATTTAAGGGATCATGGTGAGCGGCGATCCGATGAATTTTCTCTTCAGGAACATTTAAACGCTCCATCTCCTGAAGAAAGGTCTCTTTGCGGTCCTTACGACAGTCTAGATTGATATAGACAATTCCATCAAAAAGGCTCAGAGGCATTGAAGTTTTCTTCCTTGCGGTAAACAGGTCGATGAACGATATCGCTAAACGACTCCCTTTGCTCAGCAATACTTTCCCTCATACCATACCAACGCCCTTTTTTCTGCAAGTCATTCCAAGCCACATCAAGAGCTTTCCCTGAAGATTGAACGACAAAGATATCCTTCTCTAAGTTTTTATAAGCAGAGAGATAACAGGCTTTTAATACGCTATAATAGGGACGATTCACAATATAGGCATGAGCCCGGTGAGATTTTGTGATGTGTAATAACTGGGATGAAACAGGGCGACTTTCAAGAAATTGTCCACCCAGAAAAAAAACATCCCACTCTCCTTGAAGGATGTCTTGAAAACCCTTCATACCTTCCCGAATTTTTTGGGGACTGGCAGAAAATTGGCAATCATCTTCTAAGATCAGCACATGCTCCCACCCTTTTTCTTCAGCCATCTCTAACCCAGCAATATGACTGAGAATACACCCTTTCCGGCCATTCAAGGGGGTATGGAATGCGGGAATACGGATCATTTCAGGATAAGAGAGGTGTAATCGCTTCAATTCTTGACAGAGTCTTTCCCTTCTGTCCGTGCGGTGCTCTAGATTGATATAAACAATCCCAGCAACAAGATCGAGCCCCTCTCTTTTCCCCATAACTTCCCCATAGCGGTATTAAAAGTGAGCCCGAGTCGATCGGGCCCAATGACTAACGCTTCGTTCTTTTTTTCTTCATGTCTTTACGGCACGAGACGAGATGACAGATTAAAGCGATACCGAAAAGTACATAGAGAATACGAATTAACCATAGCTGATCAAAAATGTATTCAATGACATTCACTCGATATAATCCATAAACTCCCCAGACTAAACCGCCTAACACTAAGAACAGAACTGCTAGACTATCTAATTTCTTGAGCATTTTGATTTCCTCCAACAGTCAAGATCCTTACTTCCAACGCTTCTGAATTTGCTTCCAACCTACCGCTTGATAGATGGCAGCAGCCCCGATCAGAACGTAAATCAAACGGTCTAACCAGCTTCTACCTACAAAGTATTCAACGAGGTTAAATTCGAACAATCCGATTAAACCCCAATTCAACCCACCTAGGCAGAGCAAGATGCATACTAGGATATCAATTTTTTTCATAGAATGTACTCCTTCACAAGGTCTATTGAGTCCTAACTTTATTAATTAATCAATCAGACCGTTTATGTAAAGTATTGAAAAGAAATTTTATTTTATTATTATTAATAATATGACATTAAATAGCGATTTCATTAATACTCTAAAGCTATTTCAAATTTTCGGAGGAGAGTTAGAAAATCCCCGTTCCCTGGGAATTTCAAAAGAAACTCTCTTGTTTCTTGTAAAAGCAAATGAATTAGAACAGCTTACAGAAAACCGTTACCGCCTAACCCCTTATC